>CAZPMV010000005.1:0-8129 GCA_964587335.1 uncultured Anaerolineales bacterium | reverse complement strand
TTCGCCCTGCGAGATGTCACCGTTGAACGGCAGACCCCGTTCACCGTTAGGCTGCGCGGCCGTTTGCTCATAGCTTCCGACAAGGCCTATGAGTTGGTCGCCACGCGGCTGAGAGCGCTGGGATTCACCACGCTGTTCCGCCACGAAGCCGAGAATGAGAAGGAGAATGACGACGTCATACGAGCCGTTCACGGCTTCCTGCCCGAAGCCAAGGCTCGGCCGTGGGTGGCCGGCGTGCTCCTGTTGGCCACGATGCTGTCGGTGTTGTACACTGGCATGGGCTTCGGAGTAGGGGCGACCGGCCGGTCGCCCCTACTCAGCCTGTTGGATGGTTGGCCATTCGCCGCAGGACTGCTGGGTACCCTGCTGGCCCACGAACTGGGCCACTACTTCGTCGGGCGTCGCCTAGGGGTGCCGGTGAGCTTGCCCTACTTCATCCCCATGCCCTTGACCCTCTTCGGCACCATGGGGGCCTTCATCCGCATGAAGGGGCCGGCCGTCAACCGCCGTCGCCTTCTGGCAATGGCTGCAGCGGGGCCCCTGGCCGGGCTGGCCGTTGCCATCCCTGTCCTTATCCTTGGCCTTTCCCTCTCGGAGATACGGCCTGAGGTCTTGCGCCCGCTGCCAGGGATGGTCGTCTTCAAGGAGGGCAATTCGCTGCTCTACATTGCACTGAAGATGCTGGTCTTCGGCCGTTTCCTGCCCAGCGGCGGCCAGGATGTGTGGCTACATCCGCTGGCCTTTGCTGGCTGGGCTGGACTCTTTGTCACCGGCCTGAACCTCATCCCTGCTGGCCAGCTCGATGGCGGGCACATCATCTACACATTGCTGGGCAAGCGAGCACGGGTGCTGACCTGGGTCATCATTGGCGTCCTGGCAGCACTTGACCTCATGAACTACTTCCTGTACGGGCAGCTCAGTTGGTCATTGCTCGTTCTGCTCATCCTCATCTTTGGGAGAGCGCACGCTGCTCCACTTGACGACATCACCGAGCTCGACCCACCGCAGAAGGCGTTGGCTTTGCTGATGATGTTCGTTTTCGTCCTGACCTTCGTACCTACTCCCGTGGTCGTCCTCTGACAGCCCGGAGGGCAGACAGGCAGCGAATGGGCGAAGCGACTCGCTGACTCGCTGACTCGCTTACTCGCTGCTTCGCTGACTCGCCCCATTGATGCGCCAGATCGTATCCTCGTTCACCTTCTGCGACGAAGTGTTGATCACCTGCCAGCGGTAGGTGCGGTGCTTTTCGTCGTCCGCCACGACATCCGTCCAGATCTCCACCTGTTCCATGCCGCTCAGCTCCTCCCCTAGCGCAACGGCCTCTTCACCGGAGGGGAGGGCGACGCCGGGGTAGGTGAACTCTAGCACACGGAACGACTCGAAAAGGTGCAAGCCCAGCCCCGTTGCCGCCTGGCGACCTTCCACCGTCATCAATCCATGCTCGCTGTCCGGTTTGGATACCTCTGCTTGCCGTTCTCGCTGTGAGGAGAGGAGAAAGGTGAGGACCACTCCTTCGGGATAGAAGGGGTGGTCAGGCGTCTCGTAGCAGAAAGTCAGTGAGGGGCTGCTCGGCTCGTAGCTGCCATCGCCTTGACGCCTGTATGTCTGCTCGCGACACTGCTGGCTGCGCTCGTACAGCCGATGGCGGACGATAACCTCCTCGATGACGCCGTTCTTGTCCACTGTCGTGATCCCACCGCTGCCCTGGAAGTGCTCGACCGTGTAGCCTTTGCCCTTTCCTGCCCAGCGGAAGATAGAAAGCCTGGTGATGGCAGGATCATGGCCATGGCCTCTGATGATCAACTCGTCTGCTTTGCCATCTCCATCCGTATCCACTTGTTCGGGATCATCTACCCGCTTGTCAGCCAGGTAGCCTTGCCCCTTGCCCGGGTGGGTGTCTGGCAGCAACTTGTAGGGCACGAGGAACGCCGAGCGATACGGGATTGGGACGCCCGACTGGTGCGGTGAAATGTCCACCTGGGCATCGTAGATCATGCCTCCTATCGGACCGCGCTCCTCCTGGGCGGAGTCGTAGCGGTAGATCAGCAGCCATTCTTGCTCGCCATCACCGTCTATGTCCACGGTGGGCAACTGCTTGTCCTGCGGTTCCCATGCTTGGGGTATGATGCGTGCAAGATCCAGGGGGAGTTCGATCCGCTGCTGCTGGGGCGTGCACTGCCGCATGCCGTACATCACTGCAAACACGGCAGCGAGCAGCACCACGACTGCGATGATTCCATTGCGGAGAGAGTCCATAACATGCCTGCCTTCTAGGTAGGGGCGACCGGCCGGTTACCTCTACTTCTCATGCACCAGAGCCTGCGCCAGTACCTCCTCCATGCGTTCCACCAGGACAAGGTTGAGGTCCCGCTTGACTTGGCGGGGGATGTCCATTCATCCACCAGCGCCTGCGCCAGTACCTCCTCCATGCGTTCCACTAGGACAAGATTGAGGTCCCGCTTGACCCGGCGGGGGATGTCCATCAGGTCTTTCTCGTTCTTCTTGGGCAGGAGGACTGTCTTCAGCCCGGCCCGATGGGCAGCCAGCAGCTTCTCCTTCAACCCGCCGATGGGCAGTACTCGCCCACGCAGCGTGATTTCCCCCGTCATGCACACGTCGCGGCGCACGGGTGTTCTGCTGAGGGCGGAGACGAGCGCCGTGGCCATGGTCGCCCCTCCCGATGGGCCGTCCTTGGGGATCGCCCCTTCAGGCAAGTGAATGTGGATGTCCAGTTTGTCGAACTCGACATCGCCGAATCCAAACTCCTCGGCGTGAGAGCGGGTATAGGAGAGCGCTGCCTGTGCCGATTCCTGCAGCACCTCGCCCAACTGGCCGGTGAGCGTGAGATTACCTTTCCCGTCCATCAGCGCCACTTCCACCGTGGTCAGATCTCCTCCCGCTTCGGTCCAGGCGACTCCGGTGGCCACCCCAATTTCGTCCTGCTCTTGGGCCAGGCCATAGGTGAACTGAGGTGGACCTAGATACTTGGCCAGCGATTTCACTGTGATGCGGCGGGTGGCTGGCTTCCCCTCGGCCACGCGGCGGGCTACCTTGCGGCAGACGTTGGCAATGGCTCGCTCCAGGTTGCGCACCCCCGCCTCGTAGGTGTACTCGCGGATCATCCGCTGCAGTGCCTGCGGCGAAAGACGGAGTTGATTTGCAGAGAGCCCGTGCTCCTCCAACTGGCGCGGCGTCAGGAAGCGCTTAGCGATCTCCAGCTTCTCATCCTCGATGTAGCCAGGGAAGCGGATGACCTCCATGCGGTCTTCCAGGGCTGGCGGAATGGTGTTCAGGATGTTGGCCGTGGTGATGAAAAGCACCTTCGAGAGATCGTAGGGCACGTCCAGGTAGTGATCGGAGAAGGCGTGGTTCTGCTCCGGATCGAGTACCTCCAGCAGAGCCGCCGACGGATCGCCACGGAAGTCCGTGCCGATCTTGTCTACCTCGTCGAGCATGAACAACGGGTTCTTGGTGCCAGCATTGCGCATGGTCTGGATGATGCGCCCAGGCAGGGCGCCGATGTAGGTGCGTCGGTGGCCGCGGATTTCCGCCTCGTCCCGGATACCGCCCAGGGAGACTCGAACGAACTTGCGACCCAACGCCTTGGCAATCGACTTGCCCATGGACGTTTTGCCCGTGCCGGGCGGTCCCACAAAACAGAGGATAGGCGTGCGCATCTTGTCGGCGGCCAGCTTGCGCACAGCCATGTGTTCCAGGACTCGCTCTTTCGCCTTGGGCAGCCCGTAGTGATGTGCCTCCAGGATCTCCTCAGCATGGGCGATGTCCATGTTGTCTTCTGTGGTTTCATGCCACGGCAGGTCGATTAGCCAGTCCAGGTACGTGCGGATGATGCCTACCTCTGGCGCAGCAGGGGGCATCATGCCCAGACGCTCCAGTTCCTTCGCTGCCTTCTCCTGAGCGGCCTCCGGCATACGGGCGGCAGCGATCTTTTCTCGCAGCTCGGTGACTTCCTGGGTCCGAGCGTCCGTCTCTCCCAGTTCTCTCTGAATGGCCTGCAATTGCTCTCGCAGGAAGTACTCTCGCTGGGACTTGTCCATGGTCTGCTGTACCTGGGTATGGATGCGGTTTTCCAGCTCCAGCACGTCCAGTTCCTTGCCCAGAAGCACACTCAACCGCTGCAAGCGCGAAATCGGGTCAAGTGTCTCCAGCAGTTCCTGTCGCTGTTCCGTGTCTATGCTCAAGATCGCAGCGATCAGGTCTGCCAGCATGCCTGGCTCATCCGTGTTCATGGCCGCCACGTAGGCATCGCCCGGCAGATTGGGAGAAAGCTGGACGCATCTCTCGAACAGCCCCAACACAGCGCGCATCAACGCCTCCACCGATGCGGCCTTCACGCTGGGCTCGAAGATGGGCAATGCCCGCACGCGAATGTAGGGTTCGGTGTGCACTACATCGACGATCTGCATGCGCTGTCGCCCCTGGCCCAGAACGTTGGTCGTGCCGTCCGGCATGCGCAGTACGCGGCCAATTATGAACTCAGTGCCTACGGTATACACATCGTTGACGTCAGGGTCATGAATCTCTTCATCTCGCTGCGCGACAACCAGCAGCAGGTCGTCATTGGCCGCGGCAGCTTCCACGGCCTTCCCTGATCGATCCCTGCCTACGACGAGGGGGGCTAGCATCTGCGGAAAGACCACCGTGCCTCGCAGCGGCAGCAGCGGGTATTCCATGATTTCGACGTCCGCTAGTGCTTCCAGTTCTTCCTCTCCCTTGCTTGGCGACGAGCCGTGAGCCGGCGCGTCGAGGAGCGAGAAGCCTGGTGCACCGTCCATCGGTAACCATCTGTCCATTGTCAGTCTATTGCCTCAATTGCTCGCTATGCGCATTCGCTAGTGCACTGCCAGCACTGGTTCCCCTTCATGCGCCCAGTCATCGGGCGGCAGGGCATCGGCCAGCGCCTCCCGCACCTCTCCGACAACAAAAATGGACCCCGTGGCGCAGACGAGATCGCTTGGCCCTGCCCAGGCCAGGCTTTGCTCCACCGCTCCAGCCACGCTGCTGCTGACTGTCAGGAGCTGTCCAGCCTTCAGCAGAGAGGCGGCTGCCTGCGCCAGTTGATGCGGATCAGTGGCCCGGGGGTGACGAGCCTGGGTGGTGATCACGTAGTCGCTCAGGGGCAGCAGCGTCTCTAGCATGGTCTGAGTGTCCTTGTCCGCAGAAGCACCGAAAACCAGTGCCATGCGCTCGTGAGGGAACCATTCGCCCAGCGCCGCCGCCAGCTTGGCCACGGAATCGGGGTTGTGAGCGCTGTCCACCACGACAAGGGGGTGCTGTTGCAGTGTCTCCAGCCGACCGGGCCAGCGCGTCTGAGCCAAACCTTCGCGGACCGCTGAATCGGGGATCTCGATCCCGCGTTGGCGCAGTGTCGCCATGAGTGCCACGGCCATCGTGGCGTTGAGCAGTTGGTGCTGGCCAAGGAAGGGTATCCGCAACTTGTTGTGAGCAACCGGCGGATGTTGGCCACCTGTCTGTCTGCTAACGTGTATCGTCTGCCCTGTGACGTCAGCCGTCACCCGCTCCCAACTCCAATCTCGCCCGACGAGGATCAGTTCGGCCTTGCGCTCGCAGCAGACAGCTTCGATGACTTGCATTGCCTCTGTCGCCTGCGGCGCACACACCAGCGGCACGCCCTGCTTGATGATCCCCGCCTTCTCGCCGGCGATGAGTGCCAACGTGTCGCCCAGGAGATAGGTGTGGTCCAGGCTCAAAGTGGTGATGGCAGTGATTTCGGGCAGGACGATGTTAGTGGCATCGAGCCGGCCGCCCAGGCCCGTTTCCAGGACCGCCCACTGCACCTCCTGCTGCGCGAAGTACAGGAAGCCCAGGGCGGTGATGATCTCGAAGGTGGTGATTCCCTCCACGGCCTCGATGGCCGGGCGGCATTGCTCCACCAGCGTCACTACCTCCTCCCGAGACAGCAACTGGCCGTCGACGCGGATGCGCTCGCGGAAGGTGTGCAGGTGAGGCGAGGTGTACAGCCCCGTACGGAAACCTGCAGCACGCAGGATCGCCTCGCTCATCGCCGCTGTTGAGCCTTTGCCTTTGGTGCCGGCGATGTGCACGGAACGGAAACGGCGGTGTGGCTCACCCAGCAGGGCCAGCAGCCGTACCATGCGGCTCAGATCGAGAGTCGCTGCATCATAGGTGAAGCGAGCTTGCTTCTCATAATCGACATAATCGAAAATGAAGTCGAGAGCCTGCTGATAGGACAGCGTCATCTGGGAATCGCAGTCTCCATTGGGAAGATTGGGTATCCTTGTTCAAAGCACATTGTAACGCAAATGAGGCAAAAGGCAAAATGGGACAAATCAGGTCACTTCTCATTGCTTGCCAAAAACCGCTTCTGGTGGCATAATCTACCTGTCCAAGGTGCAACCCATGAGTCGAGATTTGGAACATTCGCCCATGCATCCTGCCAAGCTGCCAGTCCGGCGCCATGTGCTCGTGCTGGCTGCCTACGTGGTGCTCGGATTGATTCTGACCTATCCCCTCGTGCTGCGCTCCGGCACGCACGTGCCTGGCGATGGCATTGACGACCCTGCGCTGATCTGGAACCTATGGTGGGTGAAGTTTGCCCTGGTGGATCGCCAGGTCAATCCCTTCGCCTGCGGCTGGATGTTCCACCCCCTGGGCATCAACTTGGCTTTCTACACCCTCACCATTCTCAATGGGTTGCTGTCAGTTCCGCTGCAGATGGTTCTGGGCCTCGTTCCTGCGTCCAACCTGCTGTTGCTGTTCTCCTTCGTCCTCAGCGGCTATGGCGCGTACCTGCTAGTGCAATTCACCCTGGGCTGCCGGAGCCGAAGCACAAAGCCTGTCGCGCAGCGGACTTTGGGTACCTTGTATGTTGTCTCTCGCCTCCTGCCCTCTTTCCTTGCTGGTCTGATCTACGCTTTCTCGTCGTCCAAGCTCTTCTACGCTAGTCTGGGTCAGTTCAACATCGCCAGCTCGCAGTGGATACCCTTTGCGGTGCTGTACGTACTGCGCGCCGGCCGGGATCGCAGCATGCGTAGTGCGGGGCTTGCCGCCTTGTTCCTGCTTTTCCAAGCCTATGCCGAGCTGACCTTTGCTTCTTTCCTGTTCATCTTCGTCGCCCTCTACGCCGCCTACGAACTGGTCCGCAAAGCTGCGGTCAGACACGCTCCAGGCATTGCTCACGACGAATTGCCTGCCTCGCTATTCCTACGCAACATGGCTGTGATCGCTGTCATCTTCGCCCTCGGCATCACACCCTACCTCGCCAACATGCTGCCTGACCTGCGAGTGGAGGGGGACTTCTTCACATCCGGCGGCGGCTTCGCCGACGTTTTCTCGGCCGATCTGGCCGGCTACTTGCGGCCCACGCAACTGCACCCACTGTTCGGACGGCTGGCTGCTGCACTTCCATTTCCACATGACAAGGGACAGCACCTCTACCTGGGTTACAGCGTGATGCTGCTGGTGGCCTTAGGTCTGTGGCAAGGGCGGCGCTCGCTAACGGTGCGCTTTTGGGGGCTTTCCGCACTCATCTTCTGGCTGCTGACCTTGGGTCCAACAGTGCGCATCAGCGGCCGCGATACGGGGATACCAGGCCCCTTCGCACTCATCGCTGAGCTTCCTCTTCTGAAGGGGAATCGCTATCCCAGCCGCTACAGTGTGATGCTTGTCCTCTCCTGCGCTGTGCTGGCTGGCTCTGGTCTATCCTTACTGTTCCGGGGCAGAGCAGAGAGAAGGAGGGGAATGCGGGGAATGCGGGGAATGCGAGGAATGCGAGGAACCAAGGGGGTGCGGCGAAATCCCTCCGTCACTATGGCGTCTGCGCTCGCTGTTCTTGTTCCTGTCCTATTCCTGTTCGAGCACCTCAGTATCCCCTTGCCTCTGTCAGATATGCGCGTGCCGGCGATCTATGAATACATCGCTGCTGAGTCGGGCGACTTCGCTGTGCTGGAACTACCCATGGGCTGGCGCAATGGAGCGCGGGTGCTGGGACAGCAGGACGTGATCATCATGTTCGAGCAGTGGTACCAATCCTCCCACGGCAAGCGGCTGTTGGGTGGGAATACCTCTCGCAGCCCGGAGTTCAAGTTCCAATACTTCGCCGCGGCGCCGTTGCTCAGCAGCCTGAT
>CAZPMV010000004.1:0-32150 GCA_964587335.1 uncultured Anaerolineales bacterium | reverse complement strand
TCCATGCGGATGCAGCGCATGCCTCGCACCCAGCCCTGCTCGTTGCCATAGATCTCTACAGGGTTGGTGAGCAGCCTGAATTCCACGCCCTCTTCCTCGGCGTTCTCCACCTCCTCCAAACGAGCGGGCAACTCCACCCGCGAGCGGCGGTAGACGATGGTCACCTCAGGCGGTTCGTTTCCCTCGGCCAGGGAACGCTGCCAGCCCAGCCGCAGCGCACAACGGGCACTGTCCATGGCCACGTTGCCGCCCCCGATCACCGCCACCCGCTTGCCCACCTTCACCGGTGTGTCATACTCAGGGAAGAGGTAGGCTTTCATCAGGTTGACGCGGGTCAGGAACTCGTTGGCCGAATAGACGCCATTGTAGTTCTCGCCGGGAATGCGCATGAAGCGGGGCAGCCCCGCCCCTGTGCCCAGGAATGCGGCGTCGTATCCCCGTTCGCCCAGCAGTTCATTGAGCGTGTACAGCTTGCCCACCACAGCGTCCAGTTGAAGGTCCACGCCCAGGCTCTTGACGTAATCCACCTCAGCGTGTACAGTGCGCTTGGGCAGGCGGAACTCGGGGATGCCGTACATGAGCACGCCACCAGGGGCGTGCAGTGATTCGAAGAGTGTCACCTGATGGCCGCAGCGGGCAAGATCGGCCGCGCAGGTGAGTCCCGCAGGCCCGGCCCCGATGACAGCCACCCGCTTGCCGGTGGCTGGCAACGGCTCCGGCGGTTCCACCCCCTGCGCCAGTTCCCAGTCGGCGACGAACCGCTCCAGCCGGCCGATGGCCACAGGCTCGAACTTCTTGCTCAGCACGCATACTTCCTCGCACTGCGTCTCCTGTGGACAGACCCGCCCGCAAATGGCCGGCAGGTTGTTCTTGTCCTTGAGCAAACGCACGGCCTCGGGCATGTTGCCTTCGCTCAGAGCGAGGATGAATTCGGGAATGCGCACCTCGACAGGGCAGCCAGTAATGCAGAGCGGCTTCTTGCACTGCAGGCAGCGCTGCGCCTCTAGCTGCGCCATCTCCATGGTCAGGCCCAGGGCCACTTCGTTGAAATTGGCGCGCCGTACCTCTGGCGCCTGTCGCGGCATCTCCTGACGGGGAATGGCCCCCGGCTTGGGTCGTTTCGGCTTAGTTTTCGTTGTTTCAGGCATTACACTGCACTCCCTGAGCTCTTATGTTTGCTGCAGCACTCATGCTCAAACTTCTCCCGCGCCAGCTTCTCCTCTCCGAGATAGATGCGCTGGCGGGCCAGCAGTTGGTCCCAGTCCACGTCTCGTCCGTCGAATTCCGGTCCATCTACGCAGACGAAGCGCGTACGACCGCCCACCTCCACGCGGCAGGCGCCGCACATCCCCGTCCCATCCACCATGATGGAGTTCAGACTGACGATGATGGGCACATGAAACGGCTGGGCCGTCAGGCTGCAGAACTTCATCATGATCGCCGGCCCGATAGCCCAGATGCGACTCACGTCGTCACGTTGCTCCAAGAGCTCTCTTATGGGCACGGTGACCAGAGCCTTGCGCCCGTAGGAGCCGTCATCGGTGCAGACGATCAGCTCGTCGCTGGCGCTGTGCATCTTCTCTTCCCAGAAGAGCAACTCCTTGTGACGAGCCCCAATGATGGAAATGACGTAGTTGCCTGCCTCCCGTAGGGCACAGGCGATAGGAAAGAGGGGCGCTATGCCGACGCCGCCTCCCACGCAGAGCACCGTGCCGTAGTTCTCGATCTTGCTGGGTTCGCCGAGCGGTCCGGTGAAGCTGAGGAAGCCATCTCCAACCTCGAGCATGCCCATCTGCATCGTGGACTTACCCACTTCCTGGAGGATGATGGTGATGGTGCCCGCCCGGCGGTCGAAATCAGCGATGGTCAGGGGGATGCGCTCGCCCTCTTCGTCAATGCGCACGATGACGAACTGGCCTGGCTGGGCCTTGCGCGCCACCTCCGGCGCTTCGATGACCATCAACTTGGTGATCGGGGCCAGCTCCTCTCGGGCCAGAATCTTGTACACTATGTTGCCTCCTTACTGTACTGTTCGTGCTATTCGTGATGAGGATTCAGGTGTTCGGTACAGAAGCTCACTCCGTCAGTGGATGAACACACAAACCCTTCCAATGATAGCGAATTCTCCCGCCGCATGCCATGACACAAGTCATAGCTACTCGGTCCGCGCCCATTCTAGCATGACTTCGGCGAAAGCAAAAAACCCAGAGCTTGCTTTCGTCTTGACCAGCGGCTGTCTTTCTGCTATAGTTCAGGTCAGCCGATGAAGCCGATGAAGCCGATGGAGTTGATGGAGCCGATGTAGCTGATCGAGCTGATGTGGCCGATGAAGCCGATGGAGCTGATGTAGCCGATGAAGCCGATGGAGTCGATGAAGCTGATGTAGCCGATGGGAGTTCATGCTTTCGTCGATCTTCTCTGTTTCCTTCCGTTCCTTCCGTTCCTTCCGCTTTTCCGCTGACAGTCAGCCGATGAAGCTGATGTGGCCGATGAAGCCGATGGGAGTTCATGCTTCTGTCGATCTTCTCTGTTTCCTTCCGTTCCTTCCACTTTTCCGCTGACAGTCAGCCGATGAAGCTGATGGTCAGACGAATTGTCGGAGTTGGGCAGCAACAACGGTGAGTGATCATGCGAAAAGGGAAGGCCGTGACCCCCATCTATCTGGGCCTCTTCTTGCTGGCGGCAGCCACTTTTGTCTTCGAGATCAGCCTGACGCGCATTTTCTCTGTGGCCCAGTTCTACCATTTCGCCTTCATGGCCGTGAGCCTGGCGCTGCTGGGCTTCGGCGCCAGCGGATCGGCGCTGACGCTCTGGCCGCGGCTGGCACACGGGCGCTGGCCCCGCCGCCTGGTCTGGCTGGCAGCCGCTTTTGGCCTCAGCGTGCCCGCCAGCTACCTGCTCACCAACATCCTACCCTTCGACTCCTATAGCATCGCCTGGGACCGGCTGCAAGTCGCCTACTTGCTGCTGCATTACCTGGCGCTGCTTGTGCCCTTCGCCCTCAGTGGGCTGGCGATGTCCGTCCCGCTGGCTGCGGCCCCCGAGCGGACCAACCGTTTCTACGCTGCCAACCTGGCCGGTTCGGCAGCGGGCTGTTTGCTGGCTGTGTTGCTGCTGCCCCGGCTGGGCGGGCCAGGCACTATCGCCGCAGCGGGGCTCCTGGGCTGGCTCAGTGCGGCCGCTTTCGCCAGATCACGACACGCTGCCGCCGGACGGCCAAGGTCGGCGGACAGGCGGCGGACGTGGCCGTCCGGCGGGAGCTTCCGTGGTCTGCTGCCCCTGGGCTACCTGGCGGGCACGGCGCTGTTGGCCTGGCTGACGCTGGTGCAGCCATCTTTCCTCGATGTCCAGCTTTCGCCCTACAAGGGACTGAGCCAGGCACTGCACTATCCGGGTGCTCGGGTCGTCTTCAGCGACTGGAATGCTTTCTCCCGCGTGGACCTGCTGGAGAGCCCCGGCGTGCGGCAACTGCCAGGACTGAGCTACACCTACAGCGGCGCGCCCCCACCACAGCTTGGCCTGAGCGTGGACGGCGATGACCTCTCCCCCGTGCCACTCATTATCGACCCGCAAGCCGAGTTGGCGTTCAGCGGCTATTTGCCAGCGGCGATGGCTTACCGCTTGCGGCCGAGGGCGCGGGCCCTCATCCTGGAACCGAGAGGGGGGCTGGACGTGTGGGCCGCTCTGGCGGAGGGCGCTTCTGCCGTCACCGCCGTGGAAAGCAACCCGCTGCTGCTGGCTGCTGCTCGCTACGGCATGTCCCCGCCCGCCGGCGATGTGTACGGAGATCCGCGGGTTACCGTAGTGACGGAAGCGGGGCGCAGTTACCTGCGCCGCAGTGGCGAGTTATTCGATCTGGTGCAACTGGCGCTCACAGGATCTTATCGCCCCGTGACCTCTGGCGTCTACAGCCTGGCCGAGGACTACGTGCACACCGTTGAGGCCTTCGGCGAGTATCTGGCCCACTTGGAGGACGACGGCCTGTTGGTGGTGACGCGCTGGCTGCAGACCCCACCCAGCGAGAGCGTTCGCACGCTGGCGTTGATCCTGGAAGCACTGGAGAGAGCGGGTGTCAGCCATCCGGCGGACAGTGTGATTGCCTTCCGCGGTGTGCAGACGGGTACGTTCTTGGTCACAAAGAGCGGCTTCACTTTGGCGGAAGTGGACGCTGTGCGGGAGTTCTGCGCTGCCCGTCGCTTCGATCTCGTCGTCGGGCCTAGCATCAGCGCCGAGGAGATCAACCGCTATAACGTGCTGGCGCAGCCGACCTACGCCCAGGCCTTCGGCGAGCTGCTGGCCGCCGACGACCGGCGAACCTTCTATGCCGGCTATCCCTTCGCCGTCGCCCCACCGACTGACGATCACCCCTTCTTCTTCCACTTCTTCCGCTGGCAGCAGACGCCGGCCATCCTGCGAACGCTGGGCAAGACGTGGCAGCCCTTCGGCGGCAGTGGCTACTTCGTGTTTCTGGCGCTGTTGGCGTTGGCGCTGTTGGCCTCGGCGGTGCTGATCCTGGGGCCCCTCCTGGTGAGGAGAACCGGACATTCCGATGCAGGGTCTGAGGGTGATCGGGGGAATCCGTGGGAACTCGGCAAGCTCAGGGGGCGGGCCTTCCTGTACTTCGGGCTGCTGGGGCTGGCCTATCTGTTCGTGGAGATCCCACTGATCCAGCGGTTCATCCTCTTCCTGGGTCAGCCTGTGTACGCCATGACCGCTGTGTTGTTCGCCTTGCTGCTCTTTTCGGGCCTGGGCAGCTTCTGCGCGCCGCTCTTGCCGCACCGACTGATGCTCGTCGTGCTGGTCGCGGCCATCGTTCTCTGTCCGCTGCTCCTGTCGCCTCTCTTCCGGCTGACGCTGGGGTTGCCACTGGGCTGCCGCTTCGTCATCGCTGTGCTGGCGCTGGCCCCGCTCGGCTTTCTGATGGGCGTGCCCTTCCCCAAAGGGATCGGACTGCTGGAACGAGGAGCGCCCAGGCTCATCCCCTGGGCCTGGGCGGTCAACGGCTGCACGTCGGTGCTCAGTTCGATTCTGGCTGCGCTAGGAGCGGTGTCGTGGGGCTTCAGCGCAGTGCTTGGCGCAGGCGCTGCCTGCTACGCTGCCGCGGCGCTGAGCGTCTGGGGGCTGGTAGAGTCAGCCGATGAAGCCGATGAAGCTGATGAAGCCGACGAAGCCGATGCAACCGATGAATCATTGGCTCAATCGGCCTAATCGGCTGACTGTGGCGCCTCCCGCAGCAGGGGCACGAAGCGCACCCCGCCGAGGTTGTAGGCCTTCAGCCCGTCCTCTTCCCGCACGTACTGCCACAGCGTCTGATAGCCACCTGGCGGGCCGACGGGAACGACCAGTCGCCCGCCTTCGGCCAGTTGGTTGACCAGCGGCTGTGGCACGTGGTCCGGCGCGCAGGTGACGATGATGGCATCGAAGGGGGCGTATTCCTCCCACCCGTAGTAGCCGTCGCCTTGCTTCGTGCGCACGTTGTCGTAGCCTAGCGCTTTCAGCCGCTGGGCAGCGCTATCGGCCAGTTCGGGGACGATCTCGATGGAGTAGACTTCGTTCACCAGTTCGGCCAACACCGCCGCCTGGTAAGCGGAGCCGGTGCCGATCTCCAGTACTCGCTCGTCTGATTCCAGCCTCAGCAATTCCGTCATCAGCGCCACGATGTAGGGCTGGGAGATGGTCTGGCCGTAGCCGATGGGCAGCGGGTGATCGGCGTAGGCCTCTGTCAGGTAGCGATCTGGCACAAAGCGGTGGCGGGGCACCGTCTCCATGGCCCGCAGCACCTCTGGACAGCTGACGCCGCGGGCGCGTATGGTGCGCTCTACCATCTGCTGTCGCATCTTGGAGAACGTCTCTTCTTCCTCGGCGACGGCGGCAAGCTCAGGGGTGGATGTGAGAGGAACGGGCGTGGGTGTCGTCTCCAAGCGTTCTTGCGGGCGCCAGCGCCACGCGGCATACCCAGCGGCCACCAGGATGGCCAGTACGATCAGGCCGATGAGCCACCACGTCCAGCGCTTCATGGTTTGTTTGGTCTCCCCAGCGCCTGTCAGTCACTCAGCCCCTGTCAGGTGAGGTCAGGCGTCGGTTACGGCTGCGCAGGGAACTCGACGAACAGTTGGATGTCGGCCTCTTTGACCCCCGGCACGGCGCGGCGCACAAGGTCAATCAGGTGAGGATTGCCCAGGATGGGATCGTCAGGAGATGTGACCTCAATGAGCTCAATCAGGTTCAGCAGATGCTCGTCCGCCCAGGCGATGTAGGGCATTGGCTGGCCATTGACGTAGGGCACAAGACCCTTGGCTTCCATCTTCACCAGCACGGTTTCGACTTCGGCCTGCTGGATAGTGCCCATGGTGGCTTGATCCAGCTTGCCGATCACTACGGGCTGCCCCGTCAGTTTCTCCAGTTCCTGCACTCTGATGCCGCTAACAGACGGTTCTCCTGCCTGGTCGTATTGCAGGGGGAGGTGGAGAGTAAGCGGCTTCTCCGCAGCCTCCGCGGGCGGGGTCACTGGCAGGCCGTTGGGATGACCCTCGAAGGGAATGGTCTCCTGGCCGGGAGCCAGGGGAAGCTCCAAGACGATGCCCACACCAACGCCGCGTAGTATCAGGGGCAAGACGTTCTGCAGGCGGACGAATCGAGCAGCGGATGGCAGTAGCACATCCAGTCTGTCTGCCATCGCTCCCACATTTGCCAGGGTTTGCTCATCCCAGGCCAGGTACGGCAAGAGTCTGTTGTTCACGAAAACGAACAGCCCATCCGCTGTCAGGGCCAGCTCGATGTGTTGGATGTTCCACTCCATCAACTGCCGAACCTGCTCTGGCGGGAAGCGGAGCCTCGTCAGGTCAGATCGCACCAACCGCTCGACAGTGCTCAGGCCGACCCCTCGAATGCTGGGCTCGCCTTGCTCGTCGTAGGTCACGTGCAGACGGGGCAAGTTGACGTGGAATGGTTCTGGTTCCGTAGATGGGGCTTCCCGCCACCCACCGCAGCCTGCCGACGTCAGACTGACCAAACAGAGGATGACCGACGTAGCGACCAAGAGGACAGAACGTGAGGCACGCATGCGACAACCTCCTTCCCCTCTTCCCGGGGAAACATGTGAAGCGATGTGGTTCCTGCACTGACCATTAGTATATCATCAGAGTCAGATCTTGTCAACCACAGTTCGCAGATGTCCCATTCCGCAATCCGCAATCGTCAATCCGCAATCAGACGTTCCGCTCCTCCCACTTCGGCACATCCTCGTCCACGCAGTGGAGAAAGACGAATATGCCCGTGGGGCCGAGGTGCTTGAAGCGGCGGCGCAGGTCCTCGCGACGGGCCGCGTAGTCTAGCCCATCCAGGCTGCGTAGGTAATGGTAGAACGAACCATGCTCGGCGATGAGTTGCTGTATCACATTGGCGTTGTGGATGGTGGCCTCAACCTTGCGGCCATTGCGGACGATCCCCTCATCGGCCAGCAGCCGATCCAGATCGCGGGCATCGTAGCGTGCCACTTTCTTGATGTCGAAGCCGTCGAAGGCGCGCTGGAAGTTGGGCCACTTGTCGCGGATGACCTTCCAGCTAAAGCCAGCCCGGAAGACTGCCTTGGTCAGTTGCTCGAAGTAGCCGTTGTCGTCTTTGGGCCTCTGACGAGGCGGGATCTCGTAAGGCATTGTTCTCTCCAGAAGGTTGCTTTCATTCCGCTTCTTCCGCTTTTCCGCTGACCCAGAGTCTGCTGCCTTCCGCGTTTGTCCGCGTCCAATTCAAGCGAAGAGGCTCAGTTGCAGCGGCGGACGCTTGCCGTTCAGCAGGACGTAGGGAGCAGCGCGGGAAGTCACCACACCGAGCTTGCGCAGATCGCTCAGGAAGAACAGCTTGCTTTGCTGACGAGCCTGCAGGATACGGCGGGCGGAGACGGGGCCGATGCCGGGAACCCGCAGCAGAGTAGCCTTGGAGGCGCGGTTGACCTCCATGGGGAAGCGTTCCGGATGCGCCTGGGCCCAGGCGATCTTGGGGTCCATGTTCACTGGCAGGCTGCCCTCAGTGTCGAAGATGAACTCGTCGAACCGAAAGCCGTAGTAGCGCATGAGAAAGTCGCTCTGATACAGGCGGTGCTGCCGGGCAGGAGGGGCAGGGGGATGTTCCTCCAATGGCGTGTCGGGGATGGGGCTGAAACCGCTGAAGTAGGCCCGCGCCAGACGCAGATCGTCGTACAGTCGCTGCGTAGTGGTCAGCAGCTCACGGTCGCTTTCCCCCACCGCGCCGACCACGAACTGCGTCGTTAGCCCCAGCTTCGCCCAGCGGCCCTGCCCGCGGGCGATGGCTGCCGCCGCCCGGCGCAGCGGGTCCATCAGGCCCTGGCCGAACTCCTTGCGCGGCGCCAATGTTGCCAAGCGCTCCGCATTCGGCGCTTCCAGGTTTACCGAGACTCGATCTGCCAACCGTACCGCCCGCTCGATTTGCGCCTCTTCGGCATCGGGCAGTATCTTAAGGTGGACATAACCGCGGTAGTCGTAGCGTTGGCGCACGATCTCCACTGTGGCGATCATGCGGTCCATGGTGCGCACGCTGCCGGTCACGCCGGAGCTGAGAAAGAGCCCTTGCACCAGCCCCTGGTGCTGGATCTGGTCGAACGCGGCGGCCAGGTCGTCGGGAGTGAAAGCTGCGCGAGGCAGGTCTCGTCCAGCGCGGAAGGCGCAGTAGTGGCAGTTGCGCTCGCAGAAGCTGGTGAGCAGCACCTTCAGCACCGGCTTCTTCTGCCCGCTCGGCAGTTGCACGTGGGAGATGTAGGGCCTAACATCTGGTGGTTGCTGTACGCACCCTCGCGCCATCGCCGCCGAGCGGCCCGACGGCGCGCAGACATCGAAACTGGCTGCTTGACCCAGCAAGTCGAGCTTCTGATGAGTATCCATCGGTTCCCGTCTCCTGTCCGATCATTCGCTTCGGATGTTTCCCCGCTGGCTGCCATTATACGAACAGATGTTCGCTTTGTCAAATGCGGGTATGGAGAGCACAGGGCTCGGTCACCGGCGGGGAGAAAGCATCACCGCCACACCAGATGCAAAACGTAAAGCGCAAAACGACTCCACTGAAAGAACTGCCAGACTCGCCACTGAGGCACAGAGGGCACGGGGGTTCTTAAGGTGTCTCTCAAGGAATCAATGTTCTTTGCGTTTGCTGCTGAACAACTTTGAGGCACACCTCGATTTTCTGACATAGTAGCAAATTATGTGCTTGGGCATAACACAGGCGCTGCCAAATGCAATGTAGGCCAAGCAGCCAACACCAAATTGACCAGTTGCAGCCAGGGAATGCCCAGGAAACCAGCGCCAGCCAATTCGAGAGGTGATAGACCGGCGCGTATCGCCCCTTTGAGAAATCGCCAGCAATTGCGTGTAATCGCCCAAGCGTTTACGGTTGCCAAGCCGCTCTCGTCTCCACGAAAGGTCTGCATGTTCTGAAACTTGCGCTTCAAGAACTTCATACACTGATCCAGAGCCGTAGAGACCACTGCCAGATTATCGTCCGTAGTCCAGGCCTGGAACAATGCTTGCTTCTCTACCAGGGACTGTTTACGAGAAGCCATGGTAGGGTGCTTGAATGCATCCGGCAATTCGTCCAATGCTTCCTGGTAGGCTTCGGGCGTAGGTGCTTTGAGGACTTTCGTGAAGGCCTCGCGAATGTTGGCCTCTTCTGTGTCCGAGACAGGCTTGCCTGCTTGTTTTCGTTGACGCCTATAGGTTGCCAAGTGTTTTCCGAGCTTGAGCAGAGCATGGAAATGGCATTCTTCCAAAGCAATGCCTGGAAAAGCAGCCCGTAGAGCATTCTGGGCACCTTCCCATCCATCTACGGTGGCACCGACGATATGACTCAGACGGTCACTGATAGCCTTGAATCGTTCTAAACTGTTTCTTATCGCATCCTCAGAAGCACTATGGAGGTAGTCTACCCACCAGATCAAGGCTTCTTTGGGAGCATAGATCATCGGCACATAGGCTTTTTGCCCGCATTCTTTGACATGTTTCTCGTCTTCGAGGATGTATTCCGGTGGATCTACTCCCAAAGCCAGGTTCAGTTGAGCGGGCGACAACTGTCCCAACCATTGCACGAGTCCCCACAAGGCTCTGGGTTGAATGGCATGCGGTTGTTCCGTTTCCAGGGCTATCCAGGTACCTGCTTGCTTGGTGTCCATGCCCAATGCTTGGCTGACACCAGTCATGCGATAACTGTCTTCGGTGATGAACAACAAGACCATCAACTTCTCTACCGCATCTGTTCCGTAGCGCTTGTAGCGGATGACAAACGATGGCTGAACGGTGAAAACAGCACCGCAGTCCAAACATCTGACCCGGAGTATCGTAACCGACGACCGTGTTCCATTGAAGTGCTTGACCCAACGAACATAACTGTTGTGGTAGGTGAAACGTAACAGCCGAGGGCAACCCTCGTGATGTTCCCTAGCGAGACAGCCCCAATTGATACTGTCTGCCACCTCAACTCTCTCGATTACGGCTTGGATACCTTCGGCTGTCAGATAGGTGGCTCCGTATTCAGCCAAGGTGCTGCCCAAATAGAGCGTAATCGTCCGGTTTTTGCGCTCTGTCCTGGCTTCAGCTATACTCATCTTTGGCGTTCTCCTTACGAGTAGTGTTGGATACTGCAATCCAACTATACTCGAAGAAACGCCTTTCACTGGTATCACGCTCTAGCTGTAAGCCAAGCACATAATTTCGAGACTATGTCGAAAAGCAAACACCGGCTCGTTCTACCCGCTCTGGGTCTGGGTCTGACGCTGGTTGTGACTCTGCCATGGGGTCTGGGAATCCGGTCTGACCCTGTTGCAGCCGCGCCTGCCGCCGAGTTGCACGTCTGTCCGGCCGGCCCACCGAGCTGCGATTACGCTACCATTCAGCAGGCTGTAGACGTTGCCAACGCTGGTGATGTCATCAAGGTCGCCAGCGGCGTTTACGACGATGTGAACAACCATGGTGGGCTGGCCCAGGTGGTCTACGTCAACAAGAGCGTCACCATCCGCGGCGGCTATGCGACGACCAACTGGGACACCCCGGACCCGGAGGCTAACCCTACCACTCTGGACGCTCAGGGGCAGGGACGCGTGGTCTACATCACCGGTAACATCTCCCCCACCCTGGAAGGATTGCGTATCACCGGCGGCAACGCTGCCAGCCTGGGCGGCGGCCACTGGGGAGAAGATGCCGGAGGCGGCGTCTACGTGATGTCCGCTGCGGCCACGCTGAAGGATTGCCGGGTGTTTGGCAACACCGCTCAGGCTGGCGGCGGACTGTACCTGCAAGACAGCAGTGCCACGCTCAGAAGGAACGTCATCACCGCTAACAGCGCCGTTTCCACCTCTGGCGGCAGCTATGGCGACGGCGGTGGGCTGCTCCTCGATAACAGCCCTGCCCACCTCGACCGCAACGTCATCACCTCGAACACAGCCGGCTTCAGTGGCAGCGGCATCCACTTCGGTTTTGGCAGCAACGCCCGCCTGGTGAACGATGTCGTCGCCTACAATCATATGTTCGCAGTGCCCCACAACCTCGGCTGCGGCGTGTACGTGACCGACTCTTCGCCCCACTTGCTCCACAGCACCATCCACCACAACAGCGGCGCCAACGACACCGGCATCTGCCTCGAATCCTGGGCCGGCCCCAGCAGCGTCGAACTGACCAACATCATCCTGGCCAACCAGACGGTGGGCATTGACGTGGAAGCGGGCAGCACGGTCACGCTGAACGGTGTGCTGTGGCATGCCAACAGTGACAGCAATTGGAGCGGCGCGGGAACGGTGGACATCTCCCAAGCTACCAGCGGCGATCCCGCCTTCGAGGCCGATGGCTATCACCTGACCGCAGGCTCGGCAGCTATTGATCAAGGTGTGGACTCGGGCATCAGCGAGGATATTGATGGCGACGACCGCCCCGCCGGCAGCGGACACGACCTGGGCGCTGACGAATATCGCTCGCCAGAGCCAACCGCAACCCCAACGGCAACCCCGACCGCTGGGCCCACCAATACGCCGACCGCGATGCCATCCGCCACGCCGACCGCAACGCCGACGTCCACACTGACCGCCACACCATCCGCAACGCCCACGGCCACGCCGACGGACACACCGACGGCAGCACCCGCTGGCTATGACCTGTTCCTGCCGCTTGTCCTGAGGTGACAGGGCACAAGGGCACAGAGGAGCAGAGGAGCAAGCGGCAAGAGAGCACGGGACACGAAGAACCTCCCATCTTTTCGGAGATGGGCGGTTTTCCTTTCTCTGAACTTGGTGTATAATGCGTGCAATCAGAATCGGCGATAGGGAAGTAACTTCTGGCAAGACGGGTTGGCAGGGCATAGAAACCACGTAAAACGTGGAGCGCAAAACGTAACCGATGTGATGCCTCGTCACGTTTTACGTTTGACGCGCCACGGCGCGCAGCGCATCTCAAACCATCAACGCATAGGAGGTATTCACCTTGGACTTAATCAGAGCTCTCATCCTCGGCCTCATCCAAGGGGCCACCGAGTTCATACCGGTGAGCAGTTCCGGCCATCTAGTGCTGGCGCCGTGGCTGCTGGGCTGGCCCGCGCCAGGGCTGGTCTTCGATACCGTGGTGCACTGGGGCACGCTGGCTGCTTTGCTGGCGGTGTTCTGGGAGGATTTGTGGCGGCTGGCGAAGGCCTGGGTGAGGGGAATTGTAAACAGGAGATTGGACAATGGAGAATGGGAGGGGGATGAACGGTTGGCCTGGTGGATCGTCATCGGCACGCTGCCGGCGGCGCTTGTCGGTTGGCTATTCGAGGAGTGGTTCGAAACGCTGTTCGACACGCCGCCCGCCGCGGCCGGGTTCCTGCTGCTGACGGCGGCCATCCTCGCCGCCAGCGAGCGCTGGGGTCGCCGCAATAAGAGGCTGCAACAGATGGGCGCGGCCGACGCGCTGCTCATCGGGCTGGCGCAGGCAGCAGCCATCGCCCCCGGCATCTCCCGCTCTGGAGCCACGATAGGCATGGGGCTGGCGCGAGGGCTGCGGCGCGAAGTCGCCGCCCGCTACTCCTTCCTGCTCTCCACTCCCATCATCTTCGGCGCCGGGCTGTTCAAGCTAGTGGATCTCTTCGGCGCAGCCGGGGCCAGCGGGCAACTGCCTGCCCTGATCGTAGGCTTCCTGGCTGCGGCGGCCAGCGGCTACTGCTGCATCCGTTTCCTGCTGCGCTACCTGCAACGCGGTCGTCTCTATCCCTTCGCCATCTACTGCGCCGTTGTCGGAGTGACCATCCTCCTCTTTACCTTGCTGCGATGAACCAGCGTCTTGCTTGGATATTGGTTATTGGATGTTGGGTATTGGGCACTTTGTTGGCAGCCTGCGGTACTGCGGTAACGCCGCCCGCGCCGCTCATGCTGCGCATTGCCGGCTCCACGGCCATGATGCCGCTGCTTTCGGACCTGGCCACGGCCTATGCCCAAAGCCACCCGCACGTTCGGCTGGAGATTGAGGGGGGCGGTTCGCGCCTGGGCCTGGAGCGACTGCAGATGGGCGAGATTGACCTGGCTGCATGCTCCTGGTTGCCGCTGTCTGCAGAAGATGAAACGCCACAGCCCTACGCTGCAACTCCTATTGCCTGGGATGGAGTCGCCATCGTTGTACATCCTGGTAACCCGGTGGACGAGCTGACACTGCTGCAGTTGCGCAGCATCTACGCAGGCTGGACGCTGGATTGGCAAGACGTCGGCGGCAAGGCTGGCGACATCCTCGTCGTCAGCCGCGAGGATGGGTCGGGCACGCGGGCTGCGCTCGAACAGCAACTGATGGGCGAGCAGCCGGTCACGCTGACGGCCATCGTTATGCCTTCCAGCACGGCGGTGATCGGATATGTCACCCGTCACAGCACGGCCATAGGCTATGTCTCTATGGGCTACTTGACGCCTTCGGGACAAGAGGACAAGGAGACAAAGAGGCAGGGTGAGGTGCTGCGCATCGAAGGGGCGTACCCCACGCCGGATACCGTGCAGGGTGGCATCTATCACCTGACCCGTCCGCTGTACCTGGTCGCACCGTCTGAGCCGGACGGCGAGACGCTGGCGTTCGTTGATTTCGTCCTCAGCCCGGCGGGGCAGGCCATTGTCGGTCAGCAGTATGGGAGGGTCCGATGAGCAACGTTGTGCTGTCCACCATGTGGATGCAGCACCGCTTCGATCACGTACGCCCCTTCGCGGCTTCGGCCCAAGCCCTGGGCTTTGACGCCATCGAATTGAGCCACTACGTCACGCCGGCCATGGTGGAAGGCTTGCAGCCCGGCGAGGTCAGCGTAGCGAGCCTGCACTACCCGGCACCCTCAATCTATCACGACAGCGGCGTCAAAGGGGACAAACTGCTGGCTTCGTTGTGCGAAGATGAACGGCGCTGGGCTGTAGCTCAGGGCTATCGCTCCATTGACTTCGCCAAGGCTATGGGGGCGAGGGTGGTCTGTCTGCACCTGGGGTGGGTGGAGATGGACGTTCACCTCTGTTGGGCGTTGGAGCAACGCTATCGGGTGGGGCAGGCTGGCTCATCGGCCTATGTGGCGTTGCATGAGCAGGTGGTGCGGCAGCGGGCAGAGCGGCAGCCACTCCACTTTGCTGCCGCCCGTCGCAGCCTGAGCGAATTGGCCGACCATGCTGCCCGAGCTGGCGTGCGGCTGGGGCTCGAAAACCGTCGCTGTTTCTTCGAAATGCCCACGCTGGCCGAGATGCGCACTCTGCTGGCGGAACATGACCCGGATGTGGTCGGGTTCTGGTACGACACAGGACATGCGCAGGTGCTGGCCAATCTGGGGTTCGACAGCCACGAGGAGTGGCTAGCAGTCTGCGGTGAGCGCATCGTGGGGGTGCATTTCCATGATAGCATCGGTGTGCGCGATCATCTGCTCCCGGGTATGGGGGAGGTGCACTTCGCTGGCATCGCCCGTTGCCTGCCAGCCGATGCCGTCCGTGTCTGCGAGTTCGACTGGTATTTCGATGATGCGGAGATACGAGCGGCGTGGCAGGATTTGAAGGAAGCAGGATGTCTCGAGTCCGCATTTGCCTAGATCACTGATCTGTGCTATACTCTGGCTGGTTCGGAGAGTCCGCGTTTGGAAAGTGGGTGACCCCCACTTTTCTTGCTGTAAGGGGATAGGTTTTACTGGCATTCATGACTCGACAAGTGAGCAGTTCACAATCGCTGGCGAGGAACGGCATGTCTGCCGCAGGTTAGAGAATCGACATCCTTGTAATCGGTAGAGGGCAGTAGCGTTTTCGAGGTTATCAGGGTTTAAGGAGTCAGTGATGAAGAACCAGCCACTGGTGGCAGCCATCCGTCACCTGGCCACGGAGAGAGGGCTGCCCACGGAGACAGTCCTGGAAGCCCTCGAGGTGGCGTTGGTATCGGCCTACAAGCGCAACTACGGCGTGTCTGGCGATAACATCCAGGCACAGGTTGACCCCGTGACGGGGGAGATGCATATCTATGTCGAGAAAGAGGTGGTGGAGGAAGTCACCGACCCGCGACTGCAGGTATCCTTGGCTGAGGCGAGGGACATAGACCCTCAGTCTGAACTCGAGGGGTCTGTGACCCTCGAAAGCACGCCGGACAACTTCGGGCGCATCGCCGCGCAGACGGCTAAGCAGGTCATCATGCAGCGCATACGCGAAGCGGAGCGCGAGAACACCTACGAGCACTTCTCCCAGCGAGAGGGGGAGATTGTCTCCGGCAGGGTGCAGCGCTTTGTCCCTCGCACGGGCGATGTGATCATTAACATCGAGCAATCCGAGGGCGTGTTGCGTAGGGAGGACCAGCTTCCCAACGAACGTTACCATCGAGGCAGCCTGGTCAGAGCTTATTTGATGGAGGTGAAGCGGGGCAGCCGCGGAACGATACTCAGCCTCAGCCGCACTCACCGTCACATGCTGCGCCGCTTATTGGAGAATGAGGTGCCTGAGATAAGCAAGGGCATCGTGGAGATCAAGGCCCTTGCACGCGAGCCAGGGCATCGCTCCAAGGTGGCGGTTGCAGCATTGCAGCCTGGTGTGGAACCGGTCGGCTGTTGTGTAGGCATGCGCGGCAATCGCATTCAGAACATCGTTGTTGAACTCAACGGTGAAAAGATCGACGTCATCGCTTGGAGTGCGGACACGCGAACCTTCATCCGCAATGCGCTCAGCCCGGCCAAGCCGCTCTCTGTGTTGCTGGATGAACGCGACAATGGCCGTACGGCTGTCGTCATCGTCCCTGACAGGCAGCTTTCTCTGTCCATCGGCAGGGAAGGGCAAAATGCTCGTCTGGCTGCCAAGCTCACCGGTTGGCGTATTGACATCAAGGGAGATACGGAGGCCGGCGGAGAAGGGCTACTCGAGTTAGCACGGCAGCAGGTTCTTGCTGAGGAAGAGCGGAAGCGAGGCTTGCTGGAGACTGTTCAGGGCATCCTAAGGGAAGGACGAGACGTTGTCAAGGCTGAGTTGGAGGCCGAGCCTGAGCCTGCAGAAGTCCCGATGGAAGCCGAAAGGGAACCCGAAGAGGAGGGTAAGGTTGCCGCCCCTGAGGCGCCAGAGGCAGTGGAGGAGGTGGAGGACACTGCCAAGGTGGAGGAGGCGCGACTGCCCGAGGAAGCTGAAGTGGTATCCCAGGAGGTCGAAGAGGTGGCGCCGGAAGCTGGCGTGCCCCTCGAAGTCGAAGAACTGTCACCGGAAGCTGAGGTACCACCTGAAGTGGCTGAGGAAGAAGACGAGGTTGACTTAGGGGATGTGGGTGAAGCATCCTTCGAGGATGAAGGTGAAGACGAAGACGAAGAGCGGGAAAAGGCCGCGAAGCGCAGGCGAGACGTTGATCGCCGGCGGCATGTGGTCTACGATGAAGAGCTCGGCCAGACGATAGCCATTCGCCGTCGCAAACGCGGGAGTGGCGGTTGGGACGAAGGCGACGAATATCTTTAGTGTCAATCATGGCCAAGGGGCGCAAACGCAGAAAACGCATGCCGCAGCGCACGTGCGTGGCCTGCCGTGAAGTGCAGGGTAAGCGGGAGCTGGTTCGCATCGTGCGCACGCCATCTGGGGATGTGCAGGTGGACCTCACCGGCAAGCAAGCTGGGAGGGGGGCCTACCTCTGCCGTACCCGGGAATGCTGGGAACGGGCCTTGGCGCAGCAGCAGTTGGACCGTGCCCTGAAGACTAAACTGAGTGCCGAAGAGAGGGAGAAGCTAGCCGAGTTTGCGCAAGTGCTTGTTGAGGTTGAAGATCCAACGCGTGGTGAGTTGCGGGGAAGTGTAGCGGAATAGCCGGGTGCTTCCTCGGGCGGAACGCTGGTGACAGCGGCTCGCGGGAAGAGAAAGGTGGCCAAAGGGCCGGGCTATTACCTGAAGGAGAGTGGACATGGCAAGGAAGAAGAGGAGGCAAAACCGACGACGAAGGCCGACCAGGGGCAGGCCCAAGCGCGGTTCATCTGCCCGTGCAGCTGGCGCGCCGCCAAGGACAGCGGCATCGCCATCGCGGCCGACGAGCATCGTCATTCCTGGGTTCATCACAGTGCGTGATCTGTCCAACCAGATGCAGTGCAGCCCCATCGAGGTCATGAAGATTTTGATGAGCTACGGCATCATGGCGCCGATTACCCAGACCATTGATTTCGATACTGCCGCCGTCGTGGGAGAGGAATTGGGAATCGGAGTCAAGTTGGAGGAACCACCCGAGTTGGAAGAGCCCGAGAAGCCAGAAGAGTCGAAGACCTTGCGTCAGCAACTGATGGAGGCCGAAACGTCGGAAGAGAAGCTCCAGAGCCGCCCACCGGTAGTCACCGTGCTCGGGCACGTGGATCACGGCAAGACGACGCTGCTGGATGTGATTCGCAGCACCAACGTGGTCGCTGCGGAGTCTGGAGGAATCACGCAGCACATCGGTGCCTATCAGGTGGATGTCGACGGGCGCAAGATCACCTTTCTGGACACACCGGGACACGAAGCTTTCACCGCCATCCGAGCACGGGGCGCTGAGGTGACAGACTTGGCCCTGCTCGTGGTGGCTGCCAACGACGGTGTCATGCCTCAGACCAGGGAGGCGATTGACCACGCCCGCGCCGCACAGGTGCCGATCCTTGTGGTACTGAACAAGATAGACAGGCCCGGAGCCAACCCGGATCGGGTGAAACAGGAGTTGGCCGATCTTGACCTGATACCTGAGGAGTGGGGCGGAGACGTGATCTGCGTGCCCGTCTCGGCCAAGTTCAAGCAAGGCATTGAGGAGCTGTTGGAGAATATCCTGCTGGTCACGGAGGTAGCTGAGCTCAAGGCGAATCCCGATGGCCCGGCCATCGGGACGGTGATTGAAGCCAAGCTGGATAGGACGCGGGGACCCGTGGCCACGCTGTTGGTCCAGAGTGGCACTCTGCGTCAGGGCGATATCGTTCTCGTGGGCACGAACCATGGCCGTGTGCGAGCCATGTTCGATGACAAGGGAGGGGTGATCAGCGACGCGTCTCCGTCCATGCCCGTGGCCATCATGGGACTTCCCGAGGTGGCTGTGGCTGGCGATATCTTCGAAGTCATGCCCGACGAGAAGACAGCCCGATCGATATCTGCACAACGGGCTGCCCAGCAGCGAGAGGCCCAATCGCAGGCCGCCGGGCCCAAGATGGTGAGTCTGGATGATTTCTTTGCCGGAGTGCAAAATGGCAAGGTCAAGCAACTGAACCTGATCGTCAAGACTGATGTGCAAGGTTCCATTGAGCCCATCGTCAACTCCCTGAAAGAACTGGGGGGTGAGGAGCTCAAGGTCAAGCTGCTGCGCCAGACGACTGGCAACATCAGCGAGTCGGACGTCATGCTGGCCGTTGCCTCCAATGCGATCATCATTGGCTTCCGCGTCGTTGCGGATCCCGGGGCCCTGAAGATGGCTGACTCTGAGGGTGTGGACATCCGTATCTATGACATCATCTACAAGCTGGTGGAGGATGTGGATAAGGCCCTCAAGGGGCTGCTGGAACCGGTGTATGAAGACATGGTCATCGGCCATGCCGAGATACGGGCGGTATTCAGCCTACCTAAGCGGCGCAAGATCGCCGGTTGCTACGTAGCCGATGGCCTCGTCACCCGCAACGCGCTGGCACGTATTGCTCGCGATGGCGACCTCATCTACGAGGGGCGGGTGGATTCCTTGAAGCATTTCAAGGATGACGTTACGGAACTCAGAACTGGCTTCGAATGCGGCATCGGCCTGGAAGGGTTTGGGGATTTCAAGGTCGGGGACGTGATCGAGTTGTACAAGAAGGAACGCGTGAGCTAGCTACACTAGCTACAACCTACAACAAGGAAGCCGCTGTCCCTAGCATGGTTGAGGACGGCGGCCTTTCGCAGTGGGCGAGAAGGGACTCGAACCCATGACCTCACGGATGTGAACCGTGCGCTCTGACCAACTGAGCTACTCGCCCGAGACTGACAAGATTGTAGCATCAAAGGGAAAAACGCGCAAGTCGGAGGATGTTCGGTGCGTTCCAGAGGGCTGGCAGTTGGCTTTCTGATCGTGGTCCTGGCTGCCTGTGTGGGAGCCTATGCCGCGTGGCGGGTCTCGAATAGTCGTCTGGGCCCTTCGGGCCCGGCCTGGCAGCCGCCAACACCCGCGGCTGCCGTCGTCTCGCCCACCGCGGCCTCTGCGGTTCCCACGGCAATGGTGGCGCCGACGGTTGCTGTCCCCACCAACACACCTGCCCCTCCGCTCACGTCCACTCCCACGACGCGTCTGAGATCCTCTCCTACGCCCACGCTTGTGGAATCAACGGGCACTCCGTCGCCTACGTCTGCCCCTGTGGGTAGCTACCGCTTTCTGCCCGTGGGCTCGGTGCGCCATACGACGGGTGGCTGCCCTGGGCTCTATGTCATGGGCGACGTGTGGGATGCTCGCGGCAACCCTCTGCCCGACGTGCGGCTGCGCAACACTGATCAGTGGGGCAACGAGGCGTTCACCACCACCAAATCCGGGGCGGGCGACCTCGGTCACTACGATTTTCCGCTCTTCCCGCCAGATGGCATGGCCATCACCTACAGCCTCGTCGTGCTGGACGAGGCGGGTCGCCCTGCCAGCCCTGTGGTGTCTGTGCCGCATCATCACCAGGGGCCTTACAGGGACGCCAGTTGCCATTGGCTTGACTGGCAGGAGGTGGAGTAGGGTCTGGTGATCAGGTACTGGAGATGAGGAAAAGCCCCTGGCCGGCAACCTGGCCAGGGGCTTCTGTGTCACATCGTCGGGCACATACCCTCGGTGCTGCCGCCGCCTGGCAGAGGCGGGGGCTCAATCCCTTGCTCTCGCAAGAGGTAGTTCTGCAGCAGCACGTACGCAGCCCGCAGGTGCTTCTGGTCTATCGGGCTCGGCTCCATGATCGCCCACCAGTATTGCTCCTCGTCCTGCGGGTTGCCGTCCTCGAGCCAGGCCAGGTTGGGCATGGTGATGACGCTCATGAGCCCGATCCAGGGTTGCCAATGCTGCTTGGCATACTCAAGCGCGCAGATCAGGTACCTGCCCTTCAACTCATCAGTGATACCCGCATCCGCGCCATGCCACTTGTAGTCGGGATTGACAGAATCCGTCGTCCAGCCAAACTCCAGGATAGCAACTCTTTTCTTAGCATCGCCGTGCCGCTCCATGATGCCGCGAATGTCCTCTATGTGTCGGAAGCAGAAGAAGCGGTAACCGCCGTACTCGGGATTCGCCGCCGCGTCTGCGGGATCCAGTTCAGGCGGAGCGGCGAAGCCGGAGCCATGAACGCCCAGCACATCGAAGTAGCCATCACTGTTGCTCCCCATGGCCTGATACATGGCTTCGTAGAACACATCGTCGGGCATGGCGGTGGCGTCGTTCGTGCCTGTAGGAGCCATGCCCGCCGTGATGACCACAGCGTTGGGGTCTGCTCGCTTGATGGCCTCATAGGCCTTCTTGAGCAGCATGACGTATCCAGCGGGATCGGGCTGCTTGCCGCCCCATTCCCGTGCCAGGTTCGGTTCGTTCCATATCTGATAGGCATGCACCGTGCCCTGGTAGCGGGTGGCCATGTCGAAGAGGAAGTCGGCGAGATGGTCGGCATTGGCCGGCGGTGGCCCAGCCCACTCCATGGGATGCTCCGGATCCATGCTGACGCGCACTAGTAGCTTGAGCCCTTTCTCGTTGACCAGCCGAACAACCTCGTCGGCTTGCTGCCAGTTGCGCGCCCCTTTGCCAGCCCCCTCGATGTCGTACCAGTCAAAGGTCTGCCTGACCCAATTGAAGCCGGCCTCTCGGATCAGGTTGAGGTCCCGGTCGGCGATTTCTGGCCGCCACCAGAGGAAGGCCTGGACGCCGAAATCGGGCGAAGCCATGCGCGTATCCAGAGGTACAGTGGTCATCAACGGAGTGCGTGTCGGGGCAGGGGTGGACGTGGGCAGCGGGGCACCTGGTGTTGACGTCGCTGTGGGTTCCACAGGCGTTGGCGTGGCTGTGGATTGCACGGCAGCCGTTGCCGCCGGTTCGGGGGTGTCCGTGGCCTTGGGCGTCGTCGTCGAGGTGGCTTGCACTAAGGGCGGCAGCGGTTTGGTCGGCGTGGCTGGGGGCGGCGCCCAACAGCCGCTCAGCGCCAGTATCACTGCCAGCAGAAGCAGCAGCGCTGAAGAAAGCGTCTTAAAGCGTGATAGAGTCAATGTAGTCCTCCAACTTCGTTAGGGAAACAAGGAAACAAGTGGACAAGGAAACAAGTACACAGGGGATGAAAGGACGACCGGATGTTCCTTGTGTACTTGTCTACTTATGTACTTGTCTACCTCTCTCACAGAGCTACTTCGGCATGCTTTGCAGTGCTGTGTAGGCCGGCAAGGGACCCCAGAAGGGATCTACGATCCCCCACTGAGCTTTCTCCGTTCCATCAGCGACCACCCGGAAGTTCAGGTTCCAGAGGAAAGCTGGCCCCACGAAACTCCACTCGTTTCGCATGATCTGGTATGCTCTCACAGTCCACTCTGCCTGCTCTTGAAGCGTGTTGTCGTCAGCGTACCCGTAGTTTGGGTTGAACGCACCGCCTGCGGCCCAGCCGAACTCCGTTGGCCACAGGCATCGATTTGTGGCGCCATGGGCATTCAAGTAATTCCAGTATCCTTCCATGGTCGATCTGAAGCTCCAGGAGTGGTGCGGGTTGTCACAGGCCCCGCGGAAGCTCGCCCCCTGCTGAGTAATGAACTCACATCCCTGCTGCCAGCGGACGTCGGGGCCGAGATTGTAGCCGCTGGGGTGTACGCCGACGGCATCGCAGTAGTTCGCCATCCCAGCTTGGAGCATTCCCTCCAAGTAGATGAAGTCGTCCTGTGCGAATGGCATATTGGGGCCGGCCGGTGTCAGGGCGCCGCTGATAACGATCATCGCTGGGCAGGCTGCTTTGATAGCAGCGTAGCTAGGCTTGAGCAGAGCGACGTAGGCTGCCGGGTTGATCTCCTGGTTGCCCCACTCGTAGTGCAGGTTCTGTTCGTTCCAGACCTCAATGGCTTTCAGGCTGGACCCACAGTACTTGCCTGCCAGCGCACTGAGGAAGTCCGCGAAGTCCTGCGGATTGTTCGGAGGGCCGCCGACACTGTAGTCGCCGCCCGGCCGCGCCCATTTCGGTGCGTTGACTACACTGAACAGCAAGTTCACACCAGCACTATTGGCTGCATTGACGATAGGATCGAGCGCTCCCCACTGGTAGTTGCCCTTGCTGGGCTCGAAGATGGACCACTCCACCTGCTGCTTGACCCAGTTGAAGCCCATGCCTTTGGTCATCTCCATGACTGTGGGCGCTTGGTCATTGTGCACCATGTGTACCTGGATGCCATAGCCGAAATTGCACGCGCCGGCAACAGGGGCTGGCGCGGCGGGCTGCTGGGGCGCGGGAGTCGGCGTAGGCGGGATGTTGGCCGCCACCGCCACCGCACCTGTCGGGCCCTGGGCTGGCGCCAGGCCGGCCTTGATCCATACCTGCTTGCCATCTACGCAGCATACTTGCCACCAGGTGCCGTCGGGGTTCTTGGCCACGATGTCTAGCGTCCGTCCGGCTGTCACCTGGCCGGCCCTGGCGTAGTTGGTGCCGGGGCCAGCGCGCACGTTGTACGTGCTGTTCACGACGATCTGCGGCTTGTTCGGCGTAGGCGTGGGTGCCGGCGTGGGTGTGAACTCCGGCATGGGCGTAGGCACTGGCGTCGGCGTGTGGGTGGGCGTCGGCGTAGCCACCGGCGTGGCCGTGGCCACGTTCAAGGCGATGGCCTCCGCGCTGCCCAGTGGCTGGCCGCGATCGGCCAGACCTGCTTCTATCTGCAGTTCGCCACCTGCCAGCTCTGGAGCCGGGAAGCTGAAGGAGCGGTCGCCCAGCGGTCGCTGCTCAGTCGCTAGCGTGTTCCCGTCAGGCCCGGTCACCTTCCAAGCAACAGCATAGCTGCTGGGGATAGGAGAAGCGGCGCCTTCCTGGAAGCGGCGAGCTAGATCCCAGATCTCCGGGTCGCTCGCAGTCGCCAGCAGATGCTGCAGCGTGAGACCTTGCAGGTGGTATCGCTCGGCCAGGGTCATCTTCCGGCTCAGGCTGGTGGCATTCTCCAGCCACACGGTGCGAGTGCCACCGGCGTTGTCCAGGTACTGATAGCTGTAGGTGCCGAGTACTTCGTCGTATATGAGTCCACTTGCCTGCCGCTCATTGAGCATGGTCAGGTTCACCGGATCACCGGGGACAGCCACTGGCTCAGCGCTCTGGATCTGACCCAGCAGCGGGGACAACGCGTCATCGTATCCCTTGAGCAGCAGGTAGTGACCAGCCTTCTCTACGCTGCGCGCCGGCAGCACGAACTGGATTCTGCTGCGCTCGATCTCGCTCACGGCCCAGTCTAGCAATGCCTCCATCTGACCGCCTGGCGCGTAGCTCCTGGGGTCGACAGCGGCCGGGATGCACACCACATCGGCGGCATTGCCGAGATTTCGCCAGTCGTAGGCATAGGTCTCCCAACGATCCTCGGCGATCTGGAGCGGTGGTTCGACCCGTACGGACAGCCGCTTGCCTTGGGCGTGCAGCTGCTTGGCGAGTTCCGTCACAAAGGCCGTGTACTCCTGCCGCAGCGTCGGGTTCACTCCCCGATAGTCAAGATCAATGCCAGCGTAGAGATTGCCCGTCACCAATGCCTCGATTTCGGCGATGTGTGCTTCTTGCTGCTCCAGGCTGATCAGGAGGTTGTTAACGAGATCGGTGCGCACGACCCCGCTGTCATCCCAGTTGCGCAGCGTGGGCACGATGGCGTAGGAGACGTCTGCCGCCGCCTGGGGCAATGCGCTGACATCTCCCTCGATGCCACCATCACCCCCCAAACTGAGGCCAATGGGGTGGATTTCCGTCAGAGCCTCGCGGCCCTCGGCGGGGATATCTGTGCCGACAGGCAAGTCTGCAGCCACGCTCAGCGGGCGGGGATTGGTCTGCATGACCACCAAGGAGGTGGGCACGTAGTCCAGCCGCGCCTCAATGAGATCATCTCCCGGGATGAGTTGGCTGGGCACCCACTCCCAGGCTACACTCTCCTCGTTCCAGGTGTAGAGATCCAGTGTCTCGTATGGTTCAGCGTCGTTGGGAATGGGAGATGTGATAGTGGCGATCTCAGGCGTGTTGCCGCGCACGCTGAGGGTGTACAGGGGGCTCTTGGGAATGAGCCAGTTGGGCAGCTCTTCGGCGGCAGGCAGCCACGCCTTGCCAGCGCTGCCTTCCAGGAAGTTCACTCGGGGGATAGCTGTTAGCTTGACTTTGACGGGTTCACTAAGCCCCTCGGCAGGGAATGTCACCTGGGTGCCATCCGGATCAACCACCGCACCGCCATCCCAGCCGATGGTTGTGTGCCCGGCGCTGAGCACGCGCTCCAGTCCGGAGATAGGAGGCAGCAGCACCGCGGCGATGATCAGTAGCGGAATCAGCAGATAGCTCAACAGTCTACTGCCCCATTTCCCCTCAAACAGCCGTTCCAATCGGCCTATAAAGGGATTTGTTGTTATGTCCATGACACTACGTTGCTCCTTGAGAGTGTATTACGTAGGTAACCACAAGATCAAGCAAAAAGCACCGACAAGCGTTGTTCTGGGCAAAGCCGAAAGCCATTCTAGCATAAGCGGGATGATTCTGCAAACGGCATGGAGTATTGAGGGTGTGGCGCAAGACCCTTGGCAAGGGGGGATGGGGGGATGGTAACCTTTCTCCTGCGCCTTTCTGACTGGCATAGTTGACAGTGGGCGCGAACGTGGTATACTTGCACCAGCAAATTGCCCAGGAGAGCGGCGAGGGGGTGGACCGAATGGCCCGCTTGCCGGTCCGTGCTTGCTCGGTCAGTGTATGCGAGGAGTCTCTCGTGAAGTTAGGGCAGCGTTTCTGCTCTTGGACCAAACGGCTACGCCGTTCGCGACCCCAATTCGATGGTGATCCCGTGTCCATTCTGGCGGACCCCAATCCCCGGCGGCGCTGGCAGACGGCCGCTGCGCTGGCGCAGGGTCCTGTGGATCGGGATGAGATCATGACGCTGGTGGGCGCGCTGGCGGACAAGGAGCCATTCGTTCGCTGGCAAGCGGGGCGGTCACTGGCCGCCCTGGGCAGCCGTGCCTCCCTGGAATCGCTCCTACAGGCGCTGCGCACACTACCGGTGGCTCGGCAGGCAGCAGCGGCTGAAGCGCTGGGCACGTTGAGAGACAAACGGGCTGTGCCTGCACTGTTGGAGGCAGCTCGCAGCCATCACGTGGGCGTGCGCACCAGCGCCATTGAAGCCTTGGGGTATATGGAAGCGGTCGATGGCATCCCCTTGTTCCTGCAGATGCTGCGCGACGAGGCGGCAGGGGTGCGGCGAGCGGCAGCCTGGGCCCTGGGGCGGTCGGGCGATCCCGCAGCGGTGGACGCTCTGCTGGTGCGGCTGCGCGACGCACAGGAACACGTTCTTGTGCGCCGGAGTGCGGCCGCAGCCTGGGCCTTGGGGAGAATGGCTCTGAACTCCATGGCCGTCGCTGAGCTCACCAAGGCTCTTGATGACCCAGATCCACAGGTGCGCTGGTATGCGGCACAGGGGCTTGGCCGCGGCGGCGGGGTGGTGCTTGATGAGACCGTCGAAGCGGCCCTGCAGGCACATCTGAACGATGGCGAGTTGGCGCTGCAGGGGCCTGTCAGCGAGGTGGCCCAACAGACGCTGCGGCGGCTGCGCCGGCGGCGCTGGTGGTGCAGGTTCACACGCCGTCGCAGTGCAGGCAAGAGCGGTGCTGGGTAGGATAGGAGATGACTGTGGCTATCACCTCTTTCGAACAACTGCTGGCAGCGGCGCGGGACAAGGGCCCCAAGAGCGTGGCCATTGCTGGTGCCGACGATCCAGAGATCCTCGAGGCGGCGCAGACGGCTGAACAGGCAGGCATCGCCGATTGTATCCTGGTGGGCGATCGGGCTACAATTCGGCGCATCGCCGCGGAAGAGGGTCTGGATGTCAGCCGCATGATGATCGTGGATGAAGCTAACGTCCACGCTGGTGTCCGCAAGACGATGGAACTGGTGCGCCTGGGCCACGCGCAGGTCGCCATGAAGGGCAGGGTCGAAACCAGTGCCTTCCTCAAGGCGGCGCTGGACAAGGAGACAGGGCTGCGCACTGGCAACCTGCTGACCCATGTCGCCGTTATCGAGCTGCCGGGCTACAACCGGTTGCTCTTCGTCAGCGACGGTGGCGTGGTTGTGGCTCCCGGGCTGGAGCAGAAGGTGAACATCGTGCGCAATGCGATCTTCGTGGCCAAGGCGCTGGGCGTGGAACTGCCCAGGGTGGCTATCCTGGCGGCAACGGAGATGGTCAATCCCAAGATCCGGGCCACTCTGGATGCCGCCAACCTGGCCAAAATGGCCGACCGCCATCAGATCCGGGGAGCCATCGTAGACGGGCCGCTGGCGCTGGACAATGCCATCTCTCCCGAGTCGGCGGCTGCCAAGAACATCAACAGCCCTGTCGCCGGACGGGCCGATGTCCTCATCGCCCCGGACGTGGAGGCGGCTAACATGCTGGCCAAGGGGATGATCTACTTCGCTAAGGGCAAGATGTGCGGCGTGGTCATCGGGGCAAGCGCACCATTGGTGGTGGCCTCGCGCTCTGCTCCCTCGGAGACGAAGCTGACCAGCATCGCCTTGGGAGTGCTGCTGTGCTGATCGGCAATGCGGACATCGAGGTGGTGAGCGATGGCATTGCCCTGCACGATGCGGGTGGAGCGTTTGGGTTGGTGCCCCGTGTGCTCTGGGAGCGGATCATCAAGCCCGATGAACTCAACCGCATTCCTCTTGTGGTGCGCTGTCTGCTCATCCGCTCAGCGGGTAAGATCATCCTGGTAGACACGGGATACGGCGACAAGTTGACGGCCAAGGCGCGGGAACGGCTCAACTTGCACGGGGAGCGGCGGCTGCTCAGCGAACTGGAGCGGCTGGGCGTGCGGTCCGGAGACGTGGACACGGTCGTCAACACGCATTTGCACAGCGACCACTGCGGCGGCAACACGCTCTATCAGGACGGAAAGGTCGTGCCCACCTTTTCCAATGCAGAGTACTGGATACAGCGGCGAGAGCTGGCCGACGCCCGTTACCCCAACGAGCGTACACGGGGCACCTACTTTGCTGAGAACTTTGTGCCGTTGGAGGTCACAGGGCAGTTGCGCATCCTTCATGGCGACACTCAGGTCACGCCCGAGGTGCGCTGCTGGGTGACACGGGGTCACACGCGGGCCCACCAGGTGGTGGTCATCGAAAGCGAAGGAGAGGCAGCGGTCTTTCTGAGCGATGCCTGCGGCTGGGCAGTGTCGCTGGAGCGACTGGCCTGGGTACCCGCCTACGATGCGGAGCCGATGGAGAGCATTGAGAGCAAGCGTCGGTTGCGCGATTGGGCGCAGCGCACCGATGCGCTGCTCATCTTTCAGCATGATCCAACGATGGTGGCTGGGCGGGTGCGTGTGGTGGTTGGAAAGCCGGGCCAGTTCGTCGTGGAGCCCGTCGAGATGCCATAGTCGTGATCCCCCATTAACTCGTCGCCTTGTTTCCCCCGTTGACTTAAGCTACTAAAGGAACAGAGAACAGCATGTCGAAAGATAACGACCGAGAGAAACCTGACAGCAACTTCCACTACGGCGGGCAGGCGGTCATCGAAGGCGTGATGATGCGCGGGCGCACGCACATGGCGGTGGCCGTGCGCCATCCCAACGGCAACATCGTGCAGCACGATGAGCCGCTGAAGGCCTTCATCTATACTAGCCGCTGGGCCAAGCTGCCTTTCGTGCGAGGGTTGGCTGTCCTCTGGGACGCGCTGGTGCTGGGCATGCGCACGCTGACCTTCTCGGCCGATGTGGCTCTGAGCGAGGAAGAGGACGTCGAATTCAGCGGTCCGATAGCCTGGACGACGATGGCCCTGGCGTTGGCGATCAGCATCGGCGTCTTTTTCTTCATTCCTAGCCTGGTGGCGCAGTGGCTAGAGCATTTCGTTGCCTCGCACCTGTTAAGCAGCCTGTTGGAGGGAGCGTTTCGGCTGGTGCTGTTCGTTGGCTATGTCTGGGTCATCGGCTTCATGCCCGATGTCCGCCGCGTCTTCGCCTACCACGGAGCGGAGCACAAGACGATCAACGCCTACGAGGCAGGTCGCCCGCTGACACTGCAGGAGATTAGCCCGTTCCCCACAGCCCACACCCGTTGTGGCACCAGCTTCACGCTGTTGGTAGTTATGGTGTCCATCCTTCTCTTCGCTCCCTTCCACTTCAACCATTGGCTGTACCGCCTGATGGCACGCTTGTTGCTGATCCCCGTGGTCACCGGCATCGCCTATGAACTGGTGCGCTTGAGCACCAGCCACCAAGATAACCCCCTGGTGCGCTGGATGATCGCGCCGGGTCTGGCGGTGCAGCGGCTGACGACGCGAGAGCCGGACGGAAGCATGATAGAATGTGCGGTCATGGCTTTGAAGAAGGTGCTAGTGGCGGATGGAGTGATGAAAGAAACTGAGGAAACTGAGGGGTCTAAGGGGTCTGAAGCAGCCTGATCAGATTGCCTCAGACCTGTCAGACCTTTCAGCGCTGTTCTACATATAAATGAAAGGAGACAAAGATGTCTAGAAACGCCGGAGTTGTCGTTTGGGCAGAGCCGCTCAAGGATTTCTGCACGCGGGTGTTCATCAAGCTGGATGTGCCGCCAGAAGACGCGGCAGTGACGGCTGACAGCTTGGTTACCGCCAATCTGCGGGGGATCGATTCTCACGGTGTGGCGCGGCTCAGACGCTACGTCAACGGTCTGCGGGATGGCGTGATGGTGGCCCGTCCCCAGATCAAAGCGGTGCACGAGACGCCGGCCACGGCGCTGATCGATGGTGGTGCAGGGCTCGGCCAGCCGGTGTCGGTGCGTGCCATGCGCTTGGCCATCGAGAAGGCACGGCAGGTGGGCGCGGGCTTCGTCACCGTGCGCAATTCCAACCACTACGGCATCGCTGGCTATTACTCGATGATGGCCCTGGAGCATGGTTGCATCGGTTTCTCTATGACCAACGCTGCCGTGCTGGTAGTGCCGACTTTCGGCCGCGATGCTGTGCTGGGCACCAATCCCATCAGCGTGGCCGCGCCGGCAGGCGAGGAGCGGGCCTTCGTGCTGGACATGGCTACTTCCACCGTGCCGCGCGGCAAGCTGGAGGTGTATGACCGCCAGGAGAAGCCGCTGCCGATAGGCTGGGCCACGGATGAGCAGGGCGTGCCCACCGCCGACTCTGGGCGAGTGCTGCGCAACCTGCTGGCGCGGGCGGGCGGTGGGCTCCTGCCTCTGGGCGGAGCGGACGAGGAACTGGGAGGCCACAAGGGGTACGGCCTGGCGCTGTTGGTGGATGTGCTCTGCGGCGTGCTGCCTGGCGCGGGGTACGCCACCAGCATCTATCCCAAGACGCCGGATGGCAAGCCGCTGCCGGCGAACGTGGGTCACTTCTTCGGCGCGCTGCGGGTGGACGGTTTCCGTCCAATCGAGGGGTTCGAGGCCACCATGGATGACATCATCCGGCGTCTGACGAATTCAGCCAAGGTAGAGGGGCAGGAGCGCATCTACATTCACGGTGAGAAGGAATTCGAGATGGCCGACGAGCGGCGGGCTCACGGCGTCCCACTGCATCCGAAGGTCGTTGCCGAGTTGCGGAAGATCGCTGAGGAGACGGAGGTGGAATACGACCTGGAGTAGTTCCGGGTTTCAGGTTCCATAACTTCGTCTACACTTCCAAAGGTTCCAACGGCGAGGTGCGTTCCCAGGCTTACGTTGCTCTGGATATGGGCTTACATCTCGCAGGCTGAGTGTGACGACCTGGTTAGGCGTTGCGACACACTCTCACGCCGTCTCTACAACTTCATCGAGTATCTGAAGCACACCTCCTTCGAGGGTCCCAAATTCCGCGAATCTGGCCCTGTCTGGTACGTCAAGGAACCCGAAACCTGAAACTCTGAAACACGGAACCGGAGACATACATCATGTCCTATGCCATCGTACTGTATGCGTTGCTGGCTGTCTGGGCCGCGCTGCTGGCCCTGGGCTTCGCCTTTGGGCGGCTCGACGCGAAGCGGATGCAGCGCATCCCCCGCGCCAACAAGCTGCTCTCGTCGGGTATTCTGGTGCTGTGTGCACTGATCTGGTGGCGGGCTGGCGCGGCAGGCACACCACTGGCTGGCTACGCCGCTCTCGTCTTCTTCGGCATGGCCTTTTCGTTCCTCGGCGACGTGATCATGGCCGAACTTTTGCCGCTGCCACAGCACGTACTGTTCGGCATGGGGGTCTTTGGCGTGGCCCAAGTGCTGTATGTCGTCGGCTACCTGCGCCTGGGGGAGGTGCTGGGCTTGCCGGGCGGTACAGCGCAGGCCGCCGTGCTGATTGCGTTCTACCTCTTGGTCGTTCCCCTCTGGGGGACGTTCGTCCGCTCGCCGCAGAAGCCAGCCGTGCTCAACTATGCGTCGCTGGCCTATGCGCTGCTGATAGCGGCCATGGCCGGGCTGGCGATGAGCCTGGCATTGCAGGAGCCCCGTTTCGTGCCGCTGGCGCTGGGCGCGGTGCTGTTCGTGGTCTCCGACCTGGTCCTGGGACACAGGCTGTTCCAGGGAGGCCATTTCTTGCTCATAGGCGACTTGGTCTGGATGACCTACATCGTGGGACAACTACTCATCGTCTTCTCCACGGCGACTGCCTTGCGGCTGTTGTGAGAGACGGATAGCAGGTAGCAAAGCGATTGGACGAGGAAGGTTGGCTGTTGTGGGCATCTAACATTGGATTTGCCCATTCGTGACATTCGTGTTCAAGAACTGTCCGGTGGCGAAGTCAACTTGGGGAGACGAGGCAGTGTGCAAATGGACGGTATTGGGATTGCCGGGGGCGTGAGGTTTACCTCACTGAGGAACGGTGGAAGCACATCACCGAAGGACATGAAGAGTTGAGCGAGCACCTTGATGATGTACTGGATACGGTGCGAAAAGGACACCGTCACCAGGATGTCATCCTGCCTTACAAGTATACCTATATGCGTCGTTGTGAAGATCTCCCAGGTGACTTTGACTGCATCTTGGTCAAAGCGATTTTCACAGCTAAGGGCAACAACTTCATTGTGACCGCGTGGCCTGGCTATTTGGAAAGAGAATGAAAGATCATGAATGACCAGTACAAGTGTGATTATGTTGAAGAAGCCGACATTCTGGAGATATTCTTCGAGAGCGGCGCCGCGACCTGTGCTGTGGAGATCGCCGATTACATCACCTTGCGCTTCATGACTGAGGAAAAGAAAGCGATGAGCCTGATCCTGGATAACGTTTCTCATCTTGTTGAGCCTGCTGAAATCGGCCCCCGCAGTTTCCGCCTCAAACTAGAACGCATCCCCTCAAGGCTGCGTCAGACGGTGATCGAACTTATCACCTCTCCACCGGTGAATCAGTTTCTCAAGGTGTCTTCATACACCCGTCCTCGTGCCAGGCGTTCTGAACCCATCACCTATGTCGAGAGACTACCTGCTCTCGCTCTGGCCCAAGGACAGGTGGCTTGATGGACGAGAAGAAGACATACGCCGTACCTTATGGCAAAGACGAGATCACATTTGACTTACTCCCAGGTATGCGCGGCACAGTGGTGGAATCGAAGACGGTGGAG
>CAZPMV010000003.1:28407-33633 GCA_964587335.1 uncultured Anaerolineales bacterium | reverse complement strand
GCCCACATCCTCCCCTTCGGCAGCGAAAGGCTGAGCCACGGCGTCAATGAGCGGGATGCCCGCCGCGTTGGCCAGACCCACGATGGCATACCAGATGGCCTCCATGCGGTCAATCTTCCGGCCGCTGAGCAAGGCCATGGCCAGCAGCAGGCTCACCACCAACGGCCCCAGCGCCTTCTGCAGCAGCGACAGGCCAGACGCGCTGAACCGCCAGAAGCTCTTCACCTCCACGGTGAGGGGGATGGTCTTCACCGGCAGAACGACGATTTCCTGCCCGGCTGGTGTCTTGATACTCCGGGTGACCCGCGTCCTGCTCACGCCGGCGGCGCTCTCCTCCACCGTCTCCACGATCTCCACGGACTTCACCGTTTCGGGCACGTCCTCCTGCTGCAGATAAGAGATGACGATGGTGATCAGACACTCCTCCGCTTTGAGCGGTTTTAGCAGGAAGGCGAAACGTGTCTCCTTCTCGCGGCCGAGCCGCTGGGCCTGAACCGCGTCCAGGATCTCGAAGGCATCCTCGCGACACTTCAGTTCCACCTGCACCAGCGGCTCCGCATCCTGCGCTCGAAACTCCAGCCTGTCCCTGACCGCCTCCTTCAACACCCGCCGCTCCTTGGCTGTCAGCTCAGGCAGCTTCTGGGTCTCGGGGATGAAGACCACGCTCAACGAGAAGAGCTTGTGCACGTAGATGCGACGGTTGTAGGTCACGCGGAACTCGCGGCTGATCCACTGTCTGGCGGATGGCCTGACTGATGTAGGTGTTCCCCGGCTACCCCGTGTAGGCGGCGGCAAGGGTGCGGCTTCGGCGGCCAGCGAATCCGTCGGGCCTACGCGGGTACCGCGCAAGCTGGCTCGCTCCCCGCGCACCAGCCGTCCTGCCCAGATGTACCAGAGCAACGAGATGAAAAACAGCAAGACACCGGCGATGATGATCGAGAACGGCATGATACTCCCTCCTCTGTTCTGATGGACGGACTTCTTCGGTGAGTTCAGGATAGCACAGAGGCGCGCGATTGTCAAGCCCCAAAAAGAGAATGCCCCAGTTGCGCAAAGCAACTGGGGCATTCTCCATGGCATGGGCCCCGCCGGATTCGAACCGGCGACCAACCGGTTATGAGCCGGCCGCTCTGCCGCTGAGCTAGGGGCCCAGGAGCGGGTGACGGGAATCGAACCCGTATCACTAGCTTGGAAGGCTAGAGCTCTACCATTGAGCTACACCCGCGGAGGTCGGGGCGGGCGGATTTGAACCGCCGACTTCAGCGTCCCAAACGCTGCGCGCTAACCGGACTGCGCCACGCCCCGTCACCTAGAGTATACTCATTTTCCGGCAAACGCCAAACGCGCACTCGTCCCATGATGTCGCATCTCAAGCCGTGATACGTGATGCGTGAGAAGCCCGTGCTGCCAGCGGCTCATGTTTCATGCATCACTCTCCTATGGCTCCCAACTGATCTGCGCGCTCAGCCAATCGTCGTAGTCGCCAGAGATGTCCACCAGCCGCACGGGCTCTGTTCTCTTCTCGCTTGTGTTGAGCACGAAGATGGCCCACACGCCGTCGCGGTCCGAGAGAAAGGCCAGCCGCGTGCCATCGGGCGACCAGGCGGGCAAGCCATCATTGGCCGCATGCGGGGCCAGCACCGACACCTCCCCGCTGGACAGATCGAGCAGGTACAGCTCCCAGTTCCCGTTCCGCTCGTGCGAGGCGAAGGCCAGTTGCCTACCATCGGGTGACCAGGCAGGCGTGGTGTCGCCGGGCACATCGGTCAACGGTGCTGAGCTGCCGTCATCCAGGTTCTTTGTCCACAGGCCGCAGCGGCTGCCCTCAGCATTGCATCCCTGGTAGGCGACCCGGATGCCATCAGGAGACCAGGCGGGTGCGCGGCCGAATGCCAGCACCGTGGCTGTGGCCTGCCCGTTGGCCCAGACGTGGTAGATGCGCCACCGGCGATCCCCCTCGCGGTCGGAAGCGAAGGCCAATCGCTGGCCATCGGGAGACCAGGCGGGGACACTGTCCTCCAGGTAGTGAGTTATGCGTTGCCATTCGCCACCCGCCATGGGCATGACGGCCAGGCCCAGCATATCGCTGCGCTGAGAACGGAAAGCGACGAACATCCCATCGGGGGAGAGCGCTGGCTGGCTGGCCTGCGTCGCCAACAGTGCCAACTCCCCCTCGCCAGCGGGCAGCAGCCACACCTCGTTCTGCCCGGTTCCCTCGTTGAAGCTACCGAAGGCGATGTGCCCCTCGCCGACAACGGGTCGCCGGGGCAGCGGCGTGATCCCAGCGACGGCGGTTGTGGTGACTGGAACGGTGGCCGTCGGTGTCGGCCCCGGCGTAGGCGTGGGTGTGGCCGTGCGGCAGAGGAACTCCGCTTCGTCCGCCAGGCGGGCAACCTCCGGATCGTCTCGGACCTCCAGAGCGCCAGCATATTGCTGGGCAGCGGTGCACCACTGCTCCTTGCGGGCCAGCGCCTCGCCGTACTCCCTGTAAGCGTCGAACAGTCGTTGCTCCACGTCTCGATAGTCGGGGCGGCGAGCGTGCAGTTCGGCAAAAGTGGCGATGGTCTTCTTCCAGTTGCCCCCCCAGGTACCGACGCCTTGCGCGTAGAGAGCGACCAGGTCCCGCTGATCCTGCACCTCGGCGTCGCCCGGTCGCAGCACCAGCGCCTTTTCGAAGCTGCGCAGTGCGGCCTCCAGATGCTCGGCCTGCGCCAACTGCAGGGCGTGCTGATAGCGAGCCGCGAAGAGCATGTCGGCCACCGCCTGCGACTGATAGTCCGGCGCGATAGTGCGCAACTGCTCCAGCCGCAGAGCAGCCTCTTCCCATTGCTCCTGCTCGAGCTGCTGGCGGGCCTCATCGAAGAGTGCGTCCAGCGCGCCCGTGTTCGTCGGCGGGGCGCCTGGCGGCGTGGGAGCACGGGGGCGAGGCGTCGGCTCGACCGTGCCAGGGGAGGGTGCAGGCGTCGCCACGCTCATCTCTGCCTCCTCCAGGTCCCGCAGATGGGCCAGCGCCGCCTCATGCTCTGGCTCAAGCTCCAAAACATGCGCAAACTCCGCCTCGGCCAGGGCGCTCTCGCCGCTGCCCAAATACTGCTGACCGCGCTGAAAATGCCGCGCCACCGCTGTGGCCTGCTGTGCCTGGCGCTCCTCCAGGCCGTGGCGCACACCCAGCATCCCTGCCAGCAGAAGACCGCCCAGCCCAATGATCAGCACCAACGCAATGATGGCCAGCAGCGGCCAGCGCGGCCCCCGCCAGCGGCGGCGACGACGCGGCGCGGTCCCTTCCTCCAGCAGGCTATCGTCCGAAATCGGCATCCCGTCCACCGTTACTCCACCAATCGGTTAGCGGAGGGAGCGGAAGAAGCGGGAAAAACCACCTTCCGCTACTTCTACTTCTTGGCAGTCTCCTGCCATTGCGTTGACGATGTTCGTAGTAAGCCACGGAGCCTAGCGGAGTGGCGTTCTGACGGTACTCCACTTCGTTTCGTGCCTGACTACGAGCCATCAACACGTTGCAGGGACCACCCGCTTCTCCGCTGACATCTATCGCAGCGCGACCGCTTGCGGCGGCATAGCGACGTAGGGCGTGCCATCGCCGGGATCAACCAGGCTGACCCCGACACGACCCTGCGCCGGAGCATCATCCGGCAGCACCACCACCTGGCTGAACGGGCGGTCTGGGCTCACGCTGACCTCTTCGCTGAAGATGCGGACCTCGTCCAGCAGAACGACCAACTGCCCCGCCAGGCGGCGAGTGACAAACAGGCTCACGCGCAGGCCGCCAGCCTCTGGGTGCAGGTTGATCGCCCCGCCCTCCTCGGCGTAGAGAAAACCTCCCACTCCAGCCACGGGGAACCAGGTCTCCTCCCAGCTCAGCGTCTGTCCGGCGGCCAACTCGGCCCAGTCGTCGAAGGTGGGAGCCACGCCTCCGTGCAGCTCCACGTAGCCGGAGCCGTCGTCGGTCCAGTTGTCGGCGCTGATGGCCGCGTCCCCCCAGCCGAAGGCGAACCCCTTGGCCCCGCGAGCCACGCTGCTGGGAAAGATGCGCACCATCCCCTCGTCGTCGGCGTGATCGTACACACCCACGAAATCCCCCTGCGCCGCAGGCCGCTCGAAGAAGCCCAGGTACCCCTGCCAGGTGCTCAGACGGCTCACGTCCCGTCCCTGATGGATGGGCCAGGAGAAGGGCTCGCCCGCGCCGGGCAGGCGCGGATCGTCGGTGGAATGCACCGTCATCTGCGAAGCGGGGAAGATGAACTGCAAGCCCTCCGAGAGGCTGTTGCCGCTGCCTGGCGCCAGCATGGCGTTGTTCCAGAACTGGTAGCGTACCACCTGACCTGTGGGGTTTTCCAGCTTGGTCTGGATGCTGAAGGCCGCGAGGCCAGGCCGCATGGTCACGGCCATCCGCACCCGCAGATGATCACCCTCGCTACCGGAAAGATGCACCGTGGCATTGCCATCGCCATCGTCGCCGCGGGAGATGCGATAGCTCCAGGGGATGGACCACTCGTAGCCGTGTTCCTCCACCGGCAGCCCCCACTCCAGCCCGCCGGCAGCGAGCCACCAGTTGGCCCCTTCCGGAGTCAGCGGCCCCCAGTGGGTGGGCTTGATGACGGGGTTGCGGTAGAATTGATTGTGCCCTGTGGGCTTGAAGAAACACTCGTAGACCCGTCCGCCCAGCTCCGGCAGCAACGTCAGGCGCAGGAACTGATTCTCCACCACAATAAGCCGGTACTCCTTCGGCTCGGGCTGAGGATCGGACGCCTCGTAAGCCGCCCGGTCCAGCACCTTGAGCGGGAAGTTGCTGTGCGCCGCGTCCACCGCATCCCGCAGGAACGGCGCGTAGGGATACGTCGGGATAGTGATGGTGATCTCCTGCACTGTCACGGGCAGCGGCATGGACGGTGGTGGAGCACCCACTGGCGCGGACGGTGTGACAGTGGCGGTGGGAATGACCTCAACCGGCTGGTCGAGCTTCACATAATCGACGCTGGCCCAGCCTTGCTGCCCGTCCACGCAGCAAATCTGCAGCCAGGTGGACTCGGCATTGCGTGCCAGGACGGTCAACCGCTGGCCGCGCTGCACCGTGCCGACGCGGCGGAAGCCCGTGCCCGGCCCAGCCCGCACGTTCAGTGAAGAGGCAGTCACCTCCGCGCCAATGGCAGGCGCTGACGTGGGCGTAGCCGTTGGCGGCACTGGCGTGGCTGTAGGCGTGGACGTGGACGT
>CAZPMV010000003.1:16003-28307 GCA_964587335.1 uncultured Anaerolineales bacterium | reverse complement strand
GTCCGGCGGCAATCTGCGAAGGAGAAAGGCGCACGGCAAGCTGAGGCGGTGCGATATCGGTCAACATGCCCGCGACCATCGCCTCGCCTCCCGGTTCCAGCGCCAGCGTCTCCTCCAGGGGAGCGAAGCCTTCGTGTTCGATGACGAGGCGATACGTGGCCGGCGCTGGTGTGAGCGTGACCGGGCTCCGTCCCTGCTCGACGCCGTCCAGCTTCACCACCGCGCCGTCAGGCTTGACGTCAATCCTCAGCGTGGCAGGTCCGGACTTGCTCGTCGGCGACGGCGCGGGCGTGGGCGTGGCCGTGGGCAGAGGCGGAGGCGGCGTGGGCCGGCATCCCGCGCTCAAGGCCAGCAGCAAGGCCAGAGTGGCCAGCAGAATCGGGCTGCCTGATCGAAATGCCCAGGACAAACAGAGCGGTTTCATGGACGCATTATAACCCGATTCCGTGCTGCTGTCCAGTGCGTAGGGAAAGCATTGCGAGACTCTACCGAAAAACGGTCATCTCACCGCAGAGCACGCAGAGAGCGTGGAGTCATTGTGAAGGTCACGCATCTTCGCATGGTTGGCGTTTCTCCTCAGGCAGGCAGGCTGTGATGGATCTTCTGGTAGCTGTGGTAGCGCGTCGGTGATATGAGTCCCTGCTCCACCGCGGTTTTCACCGCACAGTCCGGTTCGTGGATGTGCAAGCAGTTGCTGAAGCGGCACTTGTCTTGCACGGCGGTGATTTCTGGATAGAAAGGGGGCAACTCGTCTCGACGCAGGCCACTCAAGCCGAACTCGCGGATGCCCGGCGTGTCTACGACGAAGCCACCTCCCTCCAGGCTCAGCAGGCACACTTGCGTCGTGATGTGCCGTCCCTGGTGATGGTACTCGCTTATCTCTCCGGTGCGAAGCTGCAAGCCCGGCTGTACTGCCTTCAGGAGTGACGACTTGCCCACTCCGGACAGCCCGGCCAGCACGGTCGTGTGCTCTTGCAGAACCTCCTGCAACTTGCTCACCCCTTTGCCGGTCATAGCGCTGGTGAAGATCACCCGGTAGCCTAGGTCCCGGTACGGCTGCAGCGCGGCGCGGCAGGCAGCCACATCCTCGGCAAGATCGATCTTGTTGATACACACAATCGGCGACAGGTTGTTTCGTTCGGCGGTGATGAGGTAGCGGTCCACGAGTTCGAACCAGAGTGCAGGTTCTCTCCAGGACGCGACGACGAGCAATTGGTCGGCGTTAGCGACGATGATCTGTTGCAGGTGGTGGTAGAACACGTCAGCCCGAGCCAGCACGCTGCGGCGCGGCAAAATTGCTTCCACGACGCCTCGGTCCGACCCGTTCTCAGAGATGATCACCTTATCACCGACGGCGACCACGTTGGTGTAGCCAGCCTCTTCCGCGCTGAGCGAACCGCGCAGCCCACAAAGCAGGCTGTGCCCACCCAGGTCTACGCGGCATAGGCCACTGCTGACCTCAACGACGATGCCACGCTGTCCCGCCACGTCTGTCGTCGGTGACATCTCCTCGTCGGCGTTTGTTTCTTCTTCCAACGTCGCCAACGCCGCAGTCAAAACAGCCTGACGGCGTTCTTGCTCTCCGCGCGGCATGACCCGCTCGCTCTGAGGCAGATCATCTTGCTGATCCAGGTCATTGAGAGTGTCTGGCATCCAATTCTTGCGGCGCACTCGCTTTGGCTTGCGGTTGCGCTTGATCTTCTTACGAACTACACGCATCTTCTTGGCAGCCTCGAGATGCTGCCAGTGTCGTTCTTGGCGACTAGGCACGGTCGTTATGCTCCTGTTTGATGTGATGTGAGAAGACTGGGAAACCAAGCAAGGCCATGAGAACTCTCATGGCCTTGTCATAAGCTGCTGATAGGCAATCTGGCAACGGTGGTCTATCGTTTCCAGACAGCAAAAAAGCCACGAGATGGGCGATCTTGTCGCCACCTCATGGCTGGGGAAATTCTGAGAGGTCGGATGCGGAATCCTGTGCTATGCACCCTCCCGCAGCAAGGAATGGCGAGCAAGATCAACTTGAACGGTGATGCCGTATATGGCTTGTTTCTGGGTCATAGTGCTCGCCTCCTTTCCCTAGGTTTGAGTGGGATGCCTATAGCAATAGCGATTATACGCTGAATCCCGAGTTTGTCAAATGACAGGACGGCGATTGAATCGCTGGCGGGGCATAGCCATGCGGTTTCATCGGTTCAACGGTTTCATCGGCTCAATCGGTTCAATCGGCTGAATCGGCTGAATCGGCTGACTACATGCCCACGCCTGCCACAAGCGTGCCGCACTGTGTACAGCGCCCGTCGGCGATCTGATAGCTGAGAGTCTGGTAGCCCAGGCGGCCAATCAACGTCTCGCCGCAATGATGACAGATAGTGTTCTCTGAAGCCCTTCCGGGCACGTTGCCCACGTATACGTACCGCAATCCCGCCTCCCGCCCTATGTCCCAGGCTTGTTGTAGTGTGCTCACTGGCGTCGGCGGGCAATCGCTCATCTTGTACTGAGGATGGAAGCGGCTAACATGCCAGGGCACGTCCACCCCCACCTCGCGGGCCAGGAAGTCAGCCACCCAGCGCAGTTCCTCCTCGCTGTCGTTAAAGCCGGGAATGACCAGCGTGGTCACCTCCAACCAGATGCCCAGTTTCCGCATCCGCGGCAGGTTTTCCAATACCGGTTCCAGCTTAGCACCGCATAGCTTGTGGTAGAACTCCCCTCGCCCTGCCTTCAGGTCCACGTTGGCCGCGTCCAGCAGCGACGGGCCACCCGGTTCCTGCGGACCCAGTACCTCCAGGAGCTCCGGTGTCATGTAGCCGTTGGTGACGAAGATGTTGGCGATGCCTGCTTCGTGCGCCAGGCGGGCGGTATCTACGGCGTATTCGGCGAAGACGGTCGGTTCGGTGTAGGTGTAGGCGATGGAGCGGGCCCCCAGCCGTCGGGCGGCGGCGACCAGAGCCTCCGGCGAAGCAGGCTGGCCAAGGATCAGGTGCTCCTCCCGCGGCATCTGGGAGATCTCCCAGTTCTGGCAGAACTGGCAGCGGAAATTGCAGCCTGGCGTGGCGACGGAGAAAGCGGTGCTGCCGGGGTAGAAGTGGAAAAGGGGCTTCTTCTCCACGGGATCGAGATGCTGGGTGATAGTCCGCCCGTAGACCAGCGTGTAGAGAGTGCCCTCGCGGTTCTCCCGTACCTGGCAGATGCCCCGCTTGCCCTCGCCGATGACACAGCGGTGGGCGCAGAGGTTGCAGCGTACCTTCTGTTCTTCCAACGGCTCCCAGAGCATCGCTTCCTTGGATTCGGGAGCTCTCTGCAATCCCAGGATACTGTCTAGCTTGGCCATGTCCCCCTCCTCATTGCTACCCGAGGCCGATCTTGCCCTCAGTATACCACACAAGACATCTCTCGGCCAATGACTGACTCCTCTGAAGAAAGACCATTCAGCCACGGAGACGTAGACAGCTACAGAGACACAGAGTACACAGAGGGGGAAAAGCCTCTGTGCCTCTGTGGCGAGTCTGGCAGTTCTACTCAGTGGAGTCATGAGTTGGCTATCATGAAGAGATTGTCATCTTCGGGGATGTGGTTCTTCATCCGCCTGTCACATTTCCGTGGTACAATGGCATCTGCTCCCCGGGGGGGACTTTCGGCCCATATTTTGACGGAACGTTCGGACTGTGTTATACTGCCATGCCGGAAACTGGCCAGAAGAACTTGAGGTGACGCCGAGGAGCAGAGAAAGGAGAGGTTGTCTGTTGACCCATCAGGCTACAGAAGGGCGGGAATTGAAGGGCTATGGGGCCATCCTCCGCCGATGGTTCTGGCTGATACTGCTGTTGGTCGTGGTCACTATCGCGGTGATCTACTACCGCTCATTTACCGCCCCGCTCGTATACCAGGCTTCGGTTACCTTGCAGGTGATCGCTCAGGAGCCGGAGGAGGTGGCGCTGTTCACCCCCCTCCGTGGGACTGGAACGGAGGAGCAGATCAGAGCCGTGCGCGGCCAATTCGTCAGCATCTTGGAGAGCACGACCATCGCCTGGCGCACGGTTGGCGAATTGGACCTGAACATCAGCGCTCGCCAGTTGCTGGAAGATATCACTGTGCGACAGGAAGATGAATTTGTCACCGTCATGGCACAGGCCGTGGGGCCACAGGCTGCCGAAGCGCTGGTGTCGACGCACGTGAACCAGGCGCTGGAGTACTACCGGCAGGTGCGTTCCCGGCCGGTGGAAATCGCCGAGCAATTCATCGCCGAACAACTTCAGGACAGCAAGGAGGAACTTGCTGAGGCTGAGAAAGACTTCCTGGAATTCAAGCTGAAGCACAAGATCGGCTTACTACACAGGGAGATCAGTGCCCTGCAGGACGTCATCCGCGCCCTGAGTCAGAAGCGAGACGAGGCACGGGTGGAGATAGAGCGCTCCCTTGCTCTGGCAGCCGAGATGGAAAACGGAGCCGCGGAGGCCCTGAAGCTATCGGAGGAAGCCAAGGCCGAAGCGCAGCAAGCGGCTGAGGTCTTGAAGCGCGCAGAGGAAGCAGAAGCAGCAGTGGAGGCAGAGGCGGAGGCAGAGGCAGAAGCCAAGACAGAAGCCGAGCCCGAATCACCGGAAGCTACGGAGACTCCAGAGAACATCGAGGAAACTGAAGCCAGAGCAGCGGAGGCGCAGGCTGCGGCTGACCACTACCGCGGCGTCGCTTACACATTCGAAACGTCCGCCATCAACCATGCGGCCGCCACCGAGGCTGCCCGCACCGCGGAAGCGGAATACGGCCAGATCATCGCCAATCGAGAGGCGGGGCTGGTCACTCTCATCGGCCTGGGCGCCGAGTATGACACGCTGGAAAACAGCCTACAGCAGGCCCAGGAACGGGTGAGCTTCCTGGCGGACAAGGCCAACGAGGCGGAGATCAAGAAGAGCCAGGCGCTTGCTGCGGGCTACCTGCAGATCATCGAGCCGGCGCACACGCCGGGCTCCCCAATGCCGTCCAACACCTGGCAGTTGATGGCGTTGGGCGCGGTGGTCAGCCTGATCGTAGGCACGATCTTGGCCTTTACGCTGGAGATTCTGACAGGACGGCGCCGCCGGGCCAGGCAGCCCACCGGCCCGGCTTCATCGGCTGAGAGGGAGCATAAGCGAGACAGCGGGTGACACGCAGAGTTCTCCTGATTGACTTCGCACCCAATCCAGGCGGGTCCATCATGAGCTTGTACTGCCTGGTCAAGGGTCTGCGAGGCAGTCCCTACACGCCGCTGGTGCTGTTGGCCTCCGGCAACCCCTATGTGCCCCGTTTCCGCGCTCTCGGGGTGGACGTCTTCACCATGGACGTTCGCCAGGGACAGGGGGACACGTACGCTGCCCCGGTGGAGCGAGCGCGAGACAGCACCTTCGCCGATTGGATTCGGCGCACCGGGCCGGCGGCAACAGTTTGGCACAGCGGTGGCTTCTGGCTTCGTTTCTGGCGTCGCATCCTGCCCCAGGCGCGGAAGGTGCGCGATCTGGCCAGAACGCATGAAGTACGACTGATTCACTGCAACGATGCGGTCTCTATCAGTCGGATCGGAATCCTGGCCGCTCGCTTGGCTGGAATCCCGTGCATCTGTCACGTTCGTCGCTTCGATCACCTGGGGCGGTTCGAGCATTGGCTGGCGGATTCTGTAGATCATCTCATCTTCATTTCCGAGGCGATACAGCGCCAGTTTCTGGAGCAAAGGCGGCAGACAGCAGGCCAGCGAGTGGTGCACAACGGTCTGAATCTGGACGACTTCCCTCCCGATCTCGACGGAAAGGCTGTGCGTGCGGAGATGGGACTGCAATCGGATGCGCCTGTGATCGGCATCGTTGGTCGGCTGGTTGAATGGAAGGGACACGAGGTCTTTCTAGGCGCTCTGGCGCGTGTGGTCGAGACGTTCCCTGACGTTCAGGGGCTCGTCGTCGGCGGCCCTGGCGTGAGCAGTCCTTTTTTGCCGCAACAGTTGAAGCGTCTGGCTGCCTCGCTTGGCCTGAGCGAGGCTGTGCATTTCACCGGCCATCGCCAGGACATCGCTCGTTTGTTGGCCGCTATGGACATCCTGGCCCACACATCTACCGCCCCTGAGCCTTTCGGACGAGTGCTCATCGAGGGCATGGCGATGGCCAGACCAGTGATCGCCAGCGCCGATGGCGGCGTGCCGGAGATCGTCCTCCACGGAGAGACAGGCCTGCTGGTGCCACCGGGAGACGTGGACGCACTCGCCGAGTCAATGGTCTCGCTGCTGCAGGATCCGGAGCGGGCGGCAGCCCTTGGCCGTGCCGGGCGCCAGCGGGTAGAGGCGCATTTCACCACCGAACAGCACGTACGCCAGGTGCAGGAAGTCTACGGAGTAGTATTGGGTGATCGCTGAGCAAGCGTCAGACACAAAACTGAGACTGAGAAGCACGTTGCTGAAGCTCGGACTGGCGCTGGGCGTGTTGGTCTTGGGCTTAGCACTGGGCAGCGCGCTCACCTCCCCTTCCTGGGAGAAGGTCATCACCGCGGTAGCGTGGCTTGCTCAGATGGGCACCATCCTGTTGAATCCGCTGGGCGGCCTACTGCTTTGGGTGATTGCCTCTCCCTATGCTCCTTTCGTTCACCTGAACCTTTCCCTGGGCGCGGGCATTCCAGACCTGGGTCTGGATCGCATCTCCGCTGGCTTCTTCTGCATGGTGCTGTTGGCACAGGTGGCCTTGAGAAAGCGCCGGCTTGCGCCCCTCACGAAGCTGGATGGCGCCATCGTGGTCTTCGCTCTCGCCCTGGCTCTCTCCGCCAGGACCGCTCTGCGAGGGTCATTCACGGCCCTCCAGACTATATTCGATGCCCACCTCGTTCCCCTTTTGATCTACTTCCTGGCGAAGAACCTGGTGTACGACCGCAAGGCGATGCGCTGGGTGCTCTCCGCCCTGAGCATCATCGCCGGCTATCTTGTGGTTTTGACGGTATGCGAGCATTTGACTGGAAACGAGCTCTTCGTCGTGTACGGTCGCGTCAGTCTCTACGGCGAGAATCTGAAGCGCATCAACAGCCTGCTGCAAAACCCCGCTTACATTGCTCTGGCTCTGAACATGGTGCTTCCGTTCGCTCTGCGGGCTACGTTCCGCACCCGTGATGCCAGAGAGCGGTGGGGCTATGGGCTGGCAACCGTCGTGCTGCTGGGCACGATCGTCTCCCTCTACAATAGGGCCGGGTGGCTGAGTGCGCTGTTGGTCATCGTCGCTTCTGCTGTCTTCTACCCTCGACTGCGACGGGGCTTGCTGCTTGTCCTGGTGGTGACTGTCCCGATCCTGGCTCTATCTTGGAACATCGTGAGCGGCAGTGCGCTCTTCTCCGAGCGGCTGACGTATGAACTCAGCGTTGACTACCGCATGAGAGCTATAGATGCCGTCCTGCAGTTGGTGTCTCGCCAGCCGCTGTTCGGCATAGGCTTTGGCAGCTTCTCCACGCTGAGTCTAGCAGAGGGCCTGATTGCCAAGTACAATGTCAACTACTGGGTTCCCACCACCCACAACAGTTACATGGACGTGCTGGCCTCGGCCGGGCTCAGCGGGCTCCTGCCCTTCCTAGCCATCTTTGCCATCATCATTTGCGATAGCTGGCGTCTATACCGGCGGGCGCGATATGAGCCGGCCATAGACCGCAGCCTGATCGTGGCTCTCTGGTGCGCGTTCCTGGCCTTTACCGTAACCATGGCAACCTTGGACATCGTCGCAGCACCATTCTGCGGCATGGTCTTCTGGCTTATTGTGGGCGCGGTCTTGGGCTCGCAGAGCTGGCCCACGCTGTGGAGACAGAAAGCGCAGAGAAGAGCGGAGGCAGTGTGAAAGTAGCTATGCTGGGCCTCTATCCCATCCGGCCAGACTGGGTCCTGGGCGGTGAAGAGGCAGTGATCGCCATGCTATCCGGGCAGCTCAGCCACGATCCTGAGCTCGATCTGCACGTGATCACCTTTCGCGGCGGCGCTGGGGGTCAAAGAGTAGGGGCGACCGGCCGGTCGCCCCTACCCGACGGGCCCACCGCTCACCGACTGGTGCAGCCACGCTTCGGGCGGCTGACCTGGCATCGGGCGGAGATCCAACGGCTGCATCGAGCGCTGCGAGCATTGCAGCCAGACCTCGTGCACGCCCATGGCTCGCTGGTCTACACTGCTGCCGCGGCGAACTGTGGCTTGCCCACAGTAGTGACCGTGCATGGCATCATGGCGCGGGAAGCCAGAACCTTGCAGATTCGGCGAAAACGACTGGCCCGCGCCTTGGACGCCTGGTTTGAACGCTATGCGCTGCGGCGAGTGCAACACCTGATCGCCATCAGCCCTTACGTCCTGGAAGCCTACCCGTGGCTGCGGCCGGCGCAGGTGCATCACATAGAGAACCCGGTGGATGACCAGTTCTTCGATGTGGTGCGGGAGGAGAAACCCTTGCGCATTCTCTGCCCGCTGAGGGTGATCCCCCGCAAGGGGCTGATGTTCGCACTGCAACCGTTGCCCGAATTGGTAAAGGAATTCCCGGCGCTGCAGTTGCGAATCGCTGGGGAATCGTTGGCCATGCCACCCTACCTGGAGGCCTGTCAGTCGTTCATCGCTCGCCAGGGCCTGGCGCAGCACGTCCGCTTCCTGGACAACCTGAGCATGTCCGAGTTAGCAGAGGAATACGCTCGCTGTACGCTGATGCTTCTTCCTTCGATGCAGGAGACCGCACCGGTGGTGATCGGCGAGGCGATGGCCTCTGGCGTGCCCATCGTCGCCACGCGCGTCGGCGGGGTGCCGTACATGGTACAGGACGAGGTGACAGGCTTGCTGGTGGACTACGGGGACGTAGACGGCCTGACAGCGGCACTTCGACGCATGCTGATCGACGCCCCGATGCGCCAAGCCATGGGCCAGCGTGCCCGTTCCGCGGCCGAGCAGCGCTTCCGCCTGGCGGCGGTGGCCGAGCGCACCAAGCAGGTCTACCAGAGCATCGCAGGCACTAACGTCAGCGGAAGAAGCGGAAAGATCGGAAAGAGAGGAAAGGTTGGGGGCCATTCCGCTCGTTCCGCTGACCATTCAGGCCCTAGCAATGAGGAATAGAGGATGACACAGACGGTGCAATTCACTGTTCGAGGGAAAACTGTTGACGGTGCCGAACTCTTCCGGCACGTGTTCGCCGAGTACGGGCGACCGGCCGGTCGCCCCTACCACCCGGCTTTCGTCAAGCTTTACTCCGGTCTGACCCGACCGGAGTTGCTGGTGCGCCACGTCCGCCACCTGCGTTCACTGTTGCAGCTGGCAGCCTACGACGTGACCGACAAGGTTACTCTCGACGTCGGCTGTGGCTACGGCGTATCGGCCCTTCTGCTGGCCCTATTCGGTGCAAGCGAAAGCCATGGCCTGGATTGCCAAGCTCGTGCCCTGGAAACGTTCCATAGCATGCTCGATACGCTTCCGCTGCGACTGCCGGTCTATCCTGCCCTGGGAGACTCGGCCAAACTGCCCTACGGCGACGGCGCCTTCGATGCCCTGCTGGCCGTAGAGGCGATATCCCATTTCCGGCGGGTGGATGATTTCCTGAGCGAGGCAGCCCGCGTGCTGCGGCCGGGGGGCGTGCTTCTCATTTCTGACGCCAACAACGAGGCTAACTGGGCGCGGGCCTGGCGCACTCGGCGCATCTGGAGTGCTTTCGAGAATGGGCCGTCTACGGACAACTGCTATGGCCACAAGATAACCCAGCCCTTTGTGCAACGGCGGCGGGAGATCATCGCCGCAGCCTCCCCTGGTCTGAGTGAAGAGGAGTTGGACTTCCTGAGCAAAGGCACGTCGGGACTGTGGAAGCCGGAGATCAAGGCCGCCGTCCGGCGCTACGCGGAGACGGGGGAACGCCCACAGCATGTCTATCGCCGGGGCACTTGTCCTCTCGATCCCACCATTGGCCACTACGGCGAATTCCTGTTCCAGCCACTGGCGCTCGGGCGTCGCATCGAGAAGCATGGCTTTCGGGCTCGGGTTGCCTCGTACTTCGGCGGGGCGCGAGGCGGCGCGGTGCAGAAGCTGAACCTTTTCCTGAGCTGGCAGCCGCTGACGCCTCTGAGCATACGCGTCGCCCGCGCCTTCACCATCGTTGCCCGTCGCCGGTAGGGGCGACCGACCGTTCGCCCCTACTAGCGGAGAAGCGGAAAGAGCGGAAAGGTAGGGGGTCATTCCGTTCGTTCCGCTGTTCCGCTGACCAGAAGGGATCATGAGACCATTATGCGCGTGCTGGTCGTGACGAACATGTACCCCACAGAGGCCGATCCCGCCTTCGGCACCTTCGTGCAAGACGAGGTGGAGGCGCTGCGCCGCCTGGGGTTGCAGGTGGACGTCCTCTTCATCAACGGCAAGCGCAGCCGATGGAACTACCTCTGGGGCCTGCTCCGCCTCTGGTGTCGCTTGCTGCGACGTCGCTACAGCGTGATGCACGCGCACTACGCGCTGACCGGTGTGGTCGCACGGGCTCAATGGTGGGTCCCGTTGGTCGTCACGTTTCACGGAGCGGAGGTGGCGCTGGGCTGGCCTGCCCGAGTCTCACGCTGGCTGCGGGATTGGGTAGATGTGGTCATCGTCACGTCCCGCAGGGTGCAAGAGGACCTGGGCGCGCCGGAGGCAGCAGTGATCCCGCCGGGAGTGGATTTCGAGCGCTTCCAGCCAGGCGACCGCCTTGCAGCGCGGCGCGCTTTGGGGCTGCCGCCAGATGGGCAGATCGTGCTGTTCGTCGGGCGAGAGGAGTGGGATAAGCGGCTGGACGCGGTGGAAGAGGCCGTGCGGCTGCTGCGGGCCGAGAGACCGACCGCCGAGCTGGTGCTGCTCTCTGGACAGCCGCACGACGTGGTGCCTTCGTACATGAACGCGTCCGACGCGCTGCTGCTCATCTCCACCTACGAGGGCTCGCCGATGGTGGTCAAGGAGGCGCTGGCCTGCAACCTGCCGGTGGTGGCTTCGGATGTGGGCGACGTGAGGGAGGTCATCGGCGGTGTAGAGGGCTGTGCGCTGTGCGACGGGACGCCGGAGGATGCGGCGCGCAAGTTGGCCGGCGTGCTGGGGCGGGGCCGACTAGCCGCGGGGCGAGAGGCCGTCGCTCATCTGTCAGTAGAGGGGAGTGCCCGACGGATCATGGAGGTCTACCAACGGGTGCTGAGAACCTGAATCCTTGAAACCTGGAAGAAGTCAGCGGAGAAGCGGGTCAGCCGATTGAGCCGATGGAGCGGACTCAAATACCTTTCGGCTGCATCGGCTGATCCGTTCCGCTCGTTCCGCTGACCATTCAGACCCTAAACTTGAAACCAGAGACGCAACGCATGCGAATTCTAGTTGTCTTGGGCGAAGGGGGCCACACCGTGGAGATGTTGCGGCTCTTGGAACTGCTGGGCCCCAAGCCAGAATATGAATACCACTACTTCCTGGTCAGGGAGGAAGCCATCTCCGAGCAGCGCATCCGCTACCCGGGGCCGATGTACCGCGGCAGTCGCCCGCAGTTCAAGGATGAGAATCTACTCATCGTTGCCCTCAAGTACGTCCGGCTGACCTTCCAGTCGCTGTACGCGCTGGCGCGGGTGCGGCCGCGCGTGATCATGCACTCCGGCCCGGGCATTGCCATTCCCATCGCCGTGGTGGGCAAACTGGCGGGAGCCAAGATAATCTACGTGGAGAATGGGGCGCGGGTGCGTACGCCCTCGCGCAGCGGCCGTCTCATGTATCGCATGGCCGACCTCTTTTTCGTGCAGTGGCCAGAACTGAAGGTGACTCTGCCGCGGGCCATCTACGCTGGGAGCCTGCACGGATGATTTTCGTATCGGTCGGGTCAGGCAATTTCGATCCGCTCATCCAGGCGCTGGACAGGATATGCGTTCGGCGGCCGGACCTGAACGTGCTGATACAGATTGGCTTCGGCGCCTACGAACCGCAGCACGCTCCGTTCTTCCGCTTTGCTCCCACGCTGGAGCCCTTCTACGACCAGGCGGACATGGTCATCGCTCACGGGGGTGTAGGGGTGACCATGGAAGTGCTGAGGCGTGGGTTGCCGCTCATCGGCGTAGACAACCCCGATCGGCCCGACCAGCACCAGCTAGACATCCTGAGCTACCTCTCCGAAGGCGGCTACCTGGTCTGGTGTCATGACTTGGGCCAACTGGAGGCGACGATTGACAGCATGGCGGAGCGCAAACTGCGCCGCTGGCAGCCAGACCCGTGCACCATCCATGTCATCGTGGACGAATTCCTGCAGCAGCTTGTGGCAGAAGTCAGCGGAGAAGCGGAAAGAGCGGAAAGGTAGGGGGTCATTCCGCTCGTTCC
>CAZPMV010000003.1:0-15903 GCA_964587335.1 uncultured Anaerolineales bacterium | reverse complement strand
TTCCGCTCGTTCCGATGTTCCGCTGACCATTCAGGCCCTAGCGAGGAAACCAGCCGGCAAGGAACACGAAAGAGAACACGAAAGGGAATGAAACAGTTGTTGACTCACCTCATCCGCTCGAAGGGCTGGGCCAGCCTGGTGCGCCGGGCCTGGGCTATCGTCCGTCGCACGGGATTCACCGTGCGCCAGATGCGACGCGCCCTGGTGAGCTTCGCCGACCTGTTGGCCCGCTACGACGCTCGCGCCACGTTCCCCGTGACCGCCGTAGTGCTGCACCGCCATCCGACGGTCTTTCGTCAGCTCCTGGCTCGTGCCCCGACGGTGGAGCTGGCTATTCACGGCCACCGGCACACCGACTTGAGCTTGCTGTCCGAAGCCGAGCAGGCCGCCGAGATTGAGGCGGCAGCGGCACTTCTTAGAGCGAATGGCATCCCGTTCGCCGGCTTCCGGGCACCTTACCTGCGTTGGAATGACAGCCTGATAGCAACTCTGGAAGCGGCCGGCCTCTGGTACGACAGCAGCCAGTGTATCCTCTGGCCAGTGCTTGACGAAGCAACACTGGACTCGACGCAGAGGGAGAGTGTGCAGCTCCTGTGCGACTTCTGCCAGCCGCTGCCTGCTGAGACCACTCCTGCCTTGCCCTACTGGCTCAACGACATGCTGGAGATCCCGGTCAGCCTCCCCGATGACGAGATGCTGGTGGAACGGTTGCGGTTGAGAGACCAGGGGCAAATGGCCACGATCTGGTCCGCGGCGCTGGAGCAGTGTCATGCCCGGGGCGAGCTCTTCGTGCTACAATTGCATCCAGAGCGCTTCCCCCTTTGCGCGGAGGCCGTGGAATCGCTGCTGAGCCGAGCGCAGAGACTGCGTCCTGCGGTCTGGCTCACCAGCTTGGGGGGCGTCACCGCCTGGTGGCGGGAGAAGCGGGCGCTGCACCTCGACCTGGCGCCGTTGGGCGAAGGTCTCTGGGAAGTCATCGCTGAGGGGCCAGAGCGGGGTGCGCTGATGGTGCGCGGCACCGAAGTCGAATCGGAAAACGTGCCCCGGTATGGGCAAATGGCCAGTCGCGGGTGCGGGCAACCGGCCGGTCGCCCCTACGCGCTGGTGTCGCAACGCCGCTTCAAGTTGCGGGCTGATGTGTGCCCCTGCGTGGGCGTCTCGCCCGCTGCATCGCTGGAGTTGGTCCAGTTTCTGACGGACCAAGGCTACTTGCTGGAGGTGAGCGACCGCACTGATGGATACACCGTCTACATCGATAGGGGAGGCGATAGGGGAGGCTCCCTCGCGCGCAGCGAAAAACTGCCGCTGCTGGCGGAGATCGAGGCGGCTCCCGGCCCGCTGGTGCGCTGGGCGCGCTGGCCGGAAGGTGCTGGCAGTGCCCTGGCCGTCACAGGAGACGTGGACGCTCTAACAGTGTGGGACTACCTCAGCCGCCCCTTCGAGGGCTAGAAGCCATGGATTACATCAACGCCAGCGGAGGGAGCGGAAGAAGCGGGAAGAGCGGAAAGGTAGGGGGTCATTCCGCTCGTTCCGCTGTTCTGCTGACCATGACACTATGCCTGTAGAGCTCGTTGAGACGCTGCCCGAAGACCTCTGGCAAGCTTTCGTAGAAACCCATCCGCAGGGTAACATCTTTCACACGCCGGCCATGCAGGCGGTTTTCGCCCGCACGCGAGGGTACAAGCCGCTGTTGCGCGCCGCTGTTGCCGGCGATGGCCGCGTGCTGGCATTGATGACAGCAGTCGAGATTCGCCTGGTGGGCGGCCCCCTCGCTGGGCTGACCTCTCGCGCCGTCGCCTATGGCGGTGTGCTCTGTGCGGATGGCGAGGAAGGACAGAAGGCCCTGGGAGCCTTGCTGCTCTGGCACAATGAGACAGCGTGCCAGTACGGGCGACCGGCCGGTCGCCCCTACCTGTTTACCGAACTGCGACACCGCAGCGATGCCACCGCCATGAGCCACACGTTCGCCACCTGTGGCTACGAGCACGAGCAGGAGTTGAATTTCCTGATTGACCTGTCCCGTCCAGTGGAGGACATCTGGGGAGGATTGAGCCGCACGGCGCGCAAGAACGTGCGCCGGGCCGAACGGGATGGTCTGACCGTTCAGGAGGTCACCACGGCAGAGGAGATGGCGGAGTTCTACGCCTTGCTGCGTCAGGTGTACGCGGCTGCGGAGGTTCCGCTGGCCGATCTTTCACTCTTCCAGGCAGCTTTTGAGCTGCTGCGACCCGTGGGGGCGACCGGCAGGTCGCCCCTACGAGCACGCTTCCTGCTGGCGCGGTCTCCACAGGGCCTTGCCGGGGCACGCGTCGTGTTGCTCTACAAGGGCGTCATCTTCGATTGGTACGCGGGAGCGGATCGGCAATTGCGCGGCTCCCGGCCCAATGACTTCCTGGTATGGCGCACGTTGGAATGGGGCGCGATACATGGCTACCACATTTTCGACTTCGGCGGTGCGGGCCACCCCGACGTCCCTTACGGCGTGCGGGATTTTAAGGCCAAGTTCGGTGGTCGACTGGTCAACTACGGACGGGAACGCTGTGTGCACGCCCCCCGGCTTCTGCGACTCAGCGAGGCCGCATACAGTTTGCTACGCCGATTCCTGTAGCCGAAAACAGACAACAGGGAGCACTTTTCCATGACTGCTCTGCGCATCTGGCAACGCAACCTCTTCAAGGCACTGGCCCGCATCACCCCCGGCCATCGCTTGCGGCGCTGGCTGCTGCGCCAATCTGATGACACCACCGAGTACGGGCGACTGGCCGGTCGCCCCGACAGCAACGGGAATCCGCCTCGCATCCATCCAACGGCAGTCGTCTCGCCACAGGCACAGGTGGGGGAAGGCACCAGCATCTGGCATCACGCCCAGATACGGGAGGGCGTGCGCATCGGACGTGACTGCATCGTGGGCAAGAACGTCTACGTGGACTTCGGGGTAGTCATCGGCAACAGGGTGAAGATTCAGAACAACGCGCTGGTGTACCACGGCGTGACTATCGAAGATGGGGTATTCATCGGCCCTGCTGCCTGCCTGACCAATGACCCCCGGCCGCGGGCTGTCACGCCGGACGGTGCTCTCAAGTCAGGCACCGACTGGGAGGTAGGAACCATCCTCGTGCGGGAGGGGGCAGCCATCGGTGCGCGAGCTGTGATCTTGCCCAACGTCACCATTGGCCCCTGGGCGATGGTCGCCGCCGGGGCAGTGGTCACCCACGATGTGCCAGCGCACGGGCTCGCGGTTGGCATGCCGGCGCGCTTGCAGGGCTATGTTTGCCGCTGCGGTGAGCGGCTTGAGCCGTCTGGAGGGAACGAGAACGAGGACGGCGTGCACATGCGCTGTTGTGCTTGCGGTGCCGAGTACCTCCTGGCCTGCGAGGATGCGTAGGCACTGACGGAAGGAGAGACCATGGAGTTCACCACATTACGACCTGGCCGGGTGGGTGAAGCACAGACGGTGGTAGTGCCGGAGAACACCGCCCAGCACATGGGGTGCGGCCTCGTGGTCGCCTTCGCCACACCAGCCATGGTCGCTCTGATGGAGCAGGCTGCCGTAAACGCTGTCATGCCGCACCTGCGCCCGGGCTGGCAGACGGTGGGAGTACATGTGGAGGTCCGGCACCTCGCTGCTACACCACTGGGGTTGACGGTTACTGCCCGTGCCGAGTTGCTAGAAGTAGACGGACGCCGCCTCACCTTCCGCGTCACCGCTCACGACGGTCAGGAACTGATCGGCGAAGGGACCCACCAGAGGGCGCTCATTGACTTGGCGCGCTTCCAGAGACGAGTCGCCGCCAAGAGCCTGTCCGAGAGGCAATGAGCCCGATTGCCACGTCCGGCGTTCCGGCTGTGTGGGCCCTCTTGGACGGTCCGCACGGGTTCAGGGTATCACAACTGATGGCGAGGAGTTGAACTACGAGCCCTGGTTCGGCAGTACAATTGCCTCACATCGGGGGCTTCGCTCAGCTTCGATGTCTCAGGCGGCGAGACTTTCCAGCGTCAAGTTCTTGCGATAGCCGAAGAAGACCAGGGATAGCTCGCGGGCGGTGATGACGAACCCCGCTCTCTGCTGCCCGGCCAGGGACACCTTGTGCCACGTGGCGGCGTGGCTGACGATGGTTCTGATATCCGGACGCTCTTTCCTCACATAGTTGAAGACAGCCTGCTGCAATGTGGACAGAAGCCTCTTGCCGCGATAAGGCTCGAAAACCCAACCGTCAATCATGTATGCCTCATCGTCTCCCAGCTTGGACCCGGCGCCGCTCACCGGTGGCATCTTGAGCCAGATGAAGCCAACGAAGTTACCCCCAGAGTAGCCGCAAAATAGAATGTCCCCCCTCTTTAGCCTTACCTTGAATTGGTCGCAGCCAAAGCCGCCACGTATTCTCCGGATCTCTTCTTCGCCTCCCCAGTCAGGGCTCAGCCTGCCGGACGTGGCCACGACCTCAGTAGGTATCCTGGGTTCCGTTTCCTCTTCCGGAATCTGCAAGTCCTTCTCCAGGCGATGGACTTTCTCGATCCAGAGCAGGTGAGGAAAGCTCTCCTTCAGCGTCGCCCTGAGTCCAATAATCGGGACAAGAGAGAGTATCTTGCGAATCCATAACCAAGCGTACTTGACGACCACGAGCTAATGCCTCCATCCATCAGACAGACCATCAGATGTATCCTAACCCTTCCAGCGCCTTGCGGATCCCCTCCTCATCCTCATCCGAGTAGATCTCGCCCGTCGCTGCACCTTCCGCGACATCTCCCAGCGGTTCGCCGTGAACCACCGGATGGTGTGCCAGGACGCCCGGTTCCAGTGCTTCTTCCAGCACTCGCCCGTCCATGTCCTGCGGCACTGGACAGCCCATGGCGTACAGGATGGTGGGAGCCAGGTCGGTGATCTCCGCTCCCTCTACGCGCTCACCACGACGGATCAGACCCTCTCCGCGCATGAACAGCACTCCCTCCATCAAGTGATCGCCGCTGAAACGGGACAGGAAGGAGTGGGGCACCTCGCTGATCAGGCGGTCCACATCGTCCCCACCCTGGTAGGCCGGATCAGTGAGAAGCACGATGTCTGGCATCTCCTCAAGGAAGGGACCGGCATAGACCTCCTCCCGCCGATAGGCCTCGTGCACCAGCGGGCGGCCATCGTCCGGGTCGGTCAAGCCTCGTAGTGCGTCCAATATCTCAGAGCGCACAGCCTCGTACTCTGCCCCTAGTTCGACGATCCCCTCTGGCTGGCGGCCTCGCAGGTTGATTTCGATCCCCTGGGCCGGGTACTGCAGATCCACTCGATAGGCCTGTGTCCTGGCCCAGTCAACGAGCGCAGCGTTGCTCCTGACCTCAGAGATGCCAAGCTTGACCCGTTCAGGGAGATGCCGATTTGCCCAGTCGGGGAAAGGGAAGCTGTGACGAGCCCACTCCACCAGTCGGCGAGCTGCTCGATGCAGAGGTCGCTTTCTGTCTGTGCGAACCTGCAACCAGCCCTGCTGCTGCAACCAAGCGTTGAGGTTGAGCGCCTGTCCTGGCCGTGGCCCGCCCCCGTGATCCGACATGACTATCACCAGCCAGTCCGATCCCGCCTGAGCGACCAACCGCCCCACCATGCCGTCCAGCTTGCGGTAGTACTCGGCGATGATGTCCCCGTGCTGGACGGCCTCCGCCGGATCGTACAGCGAGTGCTGTGGGTCCACGTACTTCCAGAACTTGTGCTGAAAGCCATCGGTGATGCCGCTGACGCACACGTAGATGTCCTGTTCTCCGGCTTGCAGGAAGCGGGACATGGTCCGCTCGATGGCCTCGATCTCGAAGTCGGCGTTGCGCCGCTCCTCGGCTGCTCCCGCCCCCAGTATTTCATCGTGGGAGTGGAGGGCGATGGGAGTGAGCTCCTCCCCCAGCTCCGGTGGAAACGTGTAGGCCCGCCTGCGATCCGGCGTGGGATAGCCGGCCACCATCACTCCTCGCACCGGCCAGACAGGGTAGGTCATCGGCACTCGATAGGCCACCACCCCCCGCCCTTGCTGGCTTACAGCGTCGAGAAAGGTTCGGCCAGCAAAGGCAACCGAGGAGGCAAACTTGCTGGTGTAGCCGGAGTAATTGTGTAGGTCCAGATAGCGGAAGTTGAGAATGCCGTAGTGACCGGGGTTCTTGCCAGTCAGGAAGGCAGTCCAGGCCGGTGCGGAATTGGGGGGAATGGTGGAGCGCAGCCGTCCCCAGATGCCGTCGGTCATCAGTTGAGCCAGATGCGGAAGCTCACCGGCAGCCAGCAGAGGGTCCATGACGTCGAAAGTCGCGCCATCCAGACCGATGATCAGGGCTTTGCGGTTTTGTGTTTTTGCTGAAGTCACAGGCACTTCTCCGTCAAGAGTGATTGGCAGTTACCTGTTGATTATACTCACCTTGCCCATGTCTGCAACTTGCGATTCCTGTGTAGTTGACCCAATGCGCTGCTTGTGCTAAAATGTAGGCGTGAATGTGAGTGAGCAACTGCAGGCTAAACTGGACACATTGCCGACCAAGCCTGGCGTCTACTTGATGAAGGGGACGCAAGGCGATGTTATCTACGTGGGCAAGACAGTCAATCTGCGCAGCCGTGTACGTTCCTACTTCCAGCGCGCCGGTCAACATCATGCTAAGACACGCCGCCTGACGGCAGAGGTGACCGACTTCGACTGGATCATCACCGAGAACGAGCTGGAAGCGCTGGTGCTGGAGAATGTGCTCATCAAGCAGCACCGCCCCAGGTTCAACGTTCGGCTAAGGGATGACAAAACCTATCCCTACATCAAGATTCACTGGCAGGATTCCTTCCCCAGGGTGACTGTCACACGGCGCATGGTGCAGGACGGCGCCTGGTACTTCGGTCCCTACGCTTCGCCAGGAACCGTGCGCCAGACGTTGGACGGCCTGCGGCGCATCTTTCCCTACCTCACCTGCCGGCGAGAGATCACTGGGAAGGATGAGCGGCCTTGTCTCTATTATCACATTCAGCGCTGCATGGGGCCATGCATCGGGGCGGTGAGCCAGGCGGAATACCGAGAGATGATAGGAAGGATGGCTCGCTTCCTGCGCGGCGAGAGCGAAGATGTACTGGCGGACTTGGAGGCGCGCATGCAGGCGGCCGCTGCCGACTGGCGGTTCGAACGCGCCGCTCTCTACCGGGATCAGATCAGGGCTGCACAGCGCATCGTCGAGCGGCAGAAGGTGGTCTCCGCTACCATGACCGACAGGGATGTCATCGGCTTGGCCTGCCAAGACGGCGATGCCTGCGCGCAGGTCTTCTTCATTCGACGTGGCAAGCTCATCGGGCGTGAACTGTTCATCCTTGAAGGGGCAGGCGAGGAAGACGAAGCACAGGTGATGCCCTCATTCCTCAAGCAATTCTACGATCAGGCGGCCTACGTTCCGCCAGAGGTTTTGCTGCCTTTGCCGATAGGCGAGGCCCCGCTCATCGCGGAGTGGCTGGGCGCGAAACGGGGCTCGAAGGTGAGATTGCGTGTGCCCCGCCGTGGGCAGGGGCGAGGTCTGGTGCACATGGCTATGGAGAACGCCGCCGAGATGCTGGCAGCGCTGCGCAAGCAGTGGCAGGCGGACAAGAGCAAGCAGGTGCAGGCGCTGGCGGAGTTGCAGAAGGCGCTGGGTTTGGCCGCGCCACCTGCGCGCATTGAGGCTTACGACATTTCCACACTCCAGGGCCACCACACAGTTGGCAGCATGGTGGTCTTCGCCCAGGGGACGCCGCGCAAGAGCGACTACCGCCGCTTTCGGGTGCGGGGGCGCGGCGCGCAGGGAGGGCCAGACGACTACGCCGCCATGCGGGAGGTGCTGCGCCGCCGCTTCCGGCGTGCCGTGGAACCGCCTGATGAGGACCCTGGCCGCAAGGCGCGGGCCAGCGACGCCGTGTGGACGTTGCTGCCGGACTTGGTACTGCTCGATGGCGGCAGGGGGCAACTCAACGTGGGCCTGGAGGTGCTGGAGGAATACGACCTGCGGGACACGGTGCCTGCCGTTGCTCTGGCCAAGGAGCACGAGGAGTTGTTTCTGCCAGATCGAGATGAACCGCTGCGGTTGCCACGCCGCTCGCAGGGGCTGTTCCTGGCACAGCGCATCCGCGACGAAGCGCATCGTTTCGCCATCAGTAGCCACCGGCGGGCAAGGCGAAAGGCAGCGTTAGCATCGGAACTGGAGCAGATTCACGGGATCGGGCCGCGGCGGCGGAAATCCCTGCTGAAGGCTTTCGGCTCGCTGGAGGGCGTCCGCCAGGCGTCGGTGGAGGAACTGGCCGCCGTGCCGGGAATGACGCGCCCCGCGGCGCGGGCGGTGAAGGAGCAGTTGTAGTCGATTCACTTGCTGGAGGCGACCATGGCCCTGCAACAAACACAGATCGTGTCCCACTTGCGAAGCACATCGCCGTTTGTGGACTTCTCGAACGATGAGCTGCAAGCACTGGCAGCGAGAGTTCGAGAGCACCGCTATTCAGCCAACGAGGTTATCTACCGTCAGGGTGCCCCCCCCTCAGCTCTCTACATCATCACCAGCGGACAAGTGCTTGAGAGTGCTGTCGATGAGGCGGGACGCGAGGTGTTTCGCAGGATCTTCAGCCCTGGGGATTACTTCGGTTGCTACGCGCTGATTCGGGGACAGCTCCAACCAGCTACAGCCCGTGCCGTGGGCGGCACTGTGCTCCTTCAACTCCCAGCGACAGAGTTTGGCCGCCTGCTGGCTCAGTACCCGAAATTGCGTGAGCGGCTCCTGCCATCTGAACTGGCTGGCTGCTTGCGGTCCCTGCCGGTGTTTCGCCAACTGAACGATCAGGCCGTGATAAACATGGCCAACCTGATCGAGGAACACACGGCGAAGCCGGAACAGGTCATCTTCCGTGCTGGCGAGCAGGATACGCCACTGTACCTGATTCGTATGGGCCAGGTCGAGTTGAGAGGGACTGGAGGCGAGAGGGTGCTCACTGCCGGCAACTTCTTCGGCCAGGAATCTGCGCTGCTGAACAAGGCATCATCCTCCTCTGCAACGGCCCTCACGCCAGTAGAACTCTACGCTCTGCCAGCAGAGGACTTCCGCTGGCTACTGGAGGCCTATCCTGACCTGCGCGACGCGTTGGACCCTCCCGATGTCGTGGGCCGCCTTCACAAGACGCCTATATTCGCCAACCTGACGCCTGCCCAACTGCGGCATCTGGCAGGCTACGTACGCTGGGTCCACTATCCCCGGGGATACATGGTGACCTCCCAGGGGCATCCAGGCATGAGCTTCTTCATTCTCGATAGGGGAGAGGCTATCATACGCTCGGTGGACAATCTGGGCCGTGAGCGACCACGTGCCTATTTGCAGGCCGGTCAATCTTTCGGCGAGACATCCCTCTTCGTCGGCGACCTGCGCGACGCCAACGTGGAAGCCATTACTGACACAGAGTGGCTGGTTCTGCATCGAGAGGATTTCAAACTGGCGCAATCCGCTCGCCCTGACATAGGGAGGGAGCTCCAACTGCGCCCCGAGACGCTACAGCGGCTTGACCTGCCTAGTTTCACCTGGCTGCAGAACGGCGAAATCGTGATCGAGCAGATGCGCCGCCATCCCATCGTCGCTGTCCAGAGACTGTTACTTCCGCTGATTATCGCCGTGATCCTTGTGATCGTGATGGCAGGAGGTTATCTTCCTCGGTCGATGATCTGGATGCTGCTGGCTCTTGATGCTCTGTACGCGCTATGGTGCTATGTTGACTGGCGAAACGACTATCTGGTCATCACCTCCCAACGGGTGACTCACCAGGAGCAAGTCTGGCCTGTTTCCGAGCGGCGCGTTGAAGCCCCCTTGAGACAAGTCCAGGACGTGAGTTGGACACGCGGGTTGATGGGCAACTTCCTGAACTACGGTCGCCTGCAGATACAGACGGCTGCACCGGTGGGGCTTATCGCTTTCACCTTCACACCCGACCCGATGGGTGTCAAGGAGCTCATCCTGGAGCGCGTGGCACGTGCCCGTGCAGGTGAGCAGGCTGGGCGCCGCGAGAGTATTCGCCAGAATCTGGATCGCCGTCTGGAGATAGGACTGGAGCTACGCGTGCCAAAACGCGCCGTGCCCTACGACAGCGTTGCCGGCGACCGATCACCGAGACGGCTTAACTGGCAGGGACTGCGTCTCAGGCCCTGGCTGCGTCGACAGGAACCGGACCGCATCACTTGGCGCAAGCATTGGTTCCGTTTGATCTTGCGGGCTTGGCTGCCCCTGTTGGTGTGCGCGTTTCTCGTCGTTTCAGCGATTGCTGTGAGGTCCGGAAGGATGCCCTTCATTCCCTCTGAACCCGTGTTCTGGCTGCCCTGGCTTCTGTTTGCCTTCGTCAGCGTGTTCTGGCTCTGGTGGGAATACACCGACTGGGGCAATGATGTGTACATCGTGACCAATGAACGCATCATAGATATCGAAAAGAAACCTCTCTTCTTCGCCGAGGAGCGGCGTGAGGCGAGCCTGGGCATGGTGCAAAACGTGATCGCCAATTTGCCCGGGCCCCTTGCCTACTTGTTCAACTTCGGCCATGTGGAGATCTACACTGCTGCCGAGATAGGCCGCTTCGACTTCATGTTCGTGTCCAATCCGCGGGAAGTGCAGGCTGAGATCTTTCGACGCATCGAGGCGTACCGGACACGAGAAGCGCAACGCCAGGCCAGGCAGCGGCAGACAGACATGGCCGAATGGTTCGAGGCGTACCACCGCCTTACTGCCGGTAGGTCCTAATGCAAAGGAGGGCACTGGGAAACCCCAGTGCCCTTCTTCATTCAGCCTCCCGCAGCCTCGCGTTCGGGCTAGCGATAGTTCGCTCGTCAGCCTTCGAAGTCTGACGCAGAATCGTTGGCGCTATTCCTCCTCACGGCTCGCTGTTTCCATCTCTATCTCCTTCTTCGCCCTTCTCCGGCCTCGCGCCCGGCGTACCAGCCAACGGATGAGCAGGATTAGCAGTACGATAGGAATGGCGATCAGCAGCAAGATGGGCAGAAGGTAGATTACCAGCCAGATCAGGATGTCCACCAATCCCTTGAGGCTGCGCACCAGGGAGCGCGATGCTTCCGTCAGTGTGCGCAGCGGCGCCCACCCCGGCTCGACGACCGGCTGAGCCAGGGGGTCAGGCACCAGTTCCACGTCAATGGTGGCCATCGCTGTCATCTGCTCCAGGTACTGCATCCGCCCTTTCGCCTGCTCGATCTCCCCACGGATCTCGGTCAGGTGGCGATGCACGTCCAGGATGTCCTCGGCGGTGGAGTTGGGCTTCTCTCGCACCTCGGTGAGCAGCGCCAGCAGCTCCTTCTCCGTGGCCTCCAGATTGCGCAGGCGAGCGCCCAGATCAGTGTACTGCTCCGTCACGTCCTCGCCCGAAAGGCTCTCCCTCTGCACCTTCACGGCCAGTGCCTTGATTTGATCCAGCGCCGTCTCCAGGCTTTCAGCGGGCACGCGCAGCGTGAGATGCGCTCGCAGCCAGTCCCCCTGCTGCCAGGCATTGGAGTCGGCGATGTAGCCATTCAACTCGCCCACTAGATCCTTGATGTCCTCCATGCTCTCGGCGGCGTCAGTGACCACCAGCTCCAGGCTGGCCCGCTGGATGAGCATGCGCTGCGCCGCCGGCGGCATCGCCGCCAGAACCTCGCCGCTGGCCGCGTAGCCGGGGGCCGGTGGAGGCAGGGCCATCCCTGCTTCTTCCATTTCGACTTCGACCGGCCTCTCAACCACCACCGTCTCCACCACCGATTTCTCGAGGACCTGCGGCATGGGAGACCTCGCCGCGCAGCCCACCAGGGCGAACAGCAAGGTCGCCAGCGCCAGCAGGGCGATGGTGATCTTCAATCTCATTGGCTTGTTCATGATGTACTCCTCCTCGTCCTTCTTTTTGTGATTCCTTATCGCTTCACTTCAACTCTCAAGACGTAACTGGCTGCCAGAAGGTTCCGTTTGCTCACCAGCCATAGGCCAGGCGGGCGATGAGACGATCTGGTAGCTTGGCAGCCCGCATGCGCGACTGGGTCAGTTCGTAAGGATAGGCCACCCGCCGGAAGCGCAGGATGTTGGCCTCTGTGTCCAGTAGGGCGTAGGCCGCACGGGGATTGCTGTCCCGCGGCTGGCCCACGCTGCCCGGGTTGATGATCAGGCGGTGGCCATTCGTCAGGTCTACAGACTGCCTGTAGCTGGGAGCCAAGGCACGACAGACTTCTGTGTTCTCTCCCGCTTGCTGCTGCTGACGGCAGTGGAAGATGACCGGCACGTGGGTGTGGCCAACGAGGCAGGACTGTGTGTCGAAGTGGGCGAGGTTCTCCCGGGCGATGAAAGGAGAGACCATGTACTCCCAGACAGGGTGGCGGGGGCTGGCGTGGGTGATGGTGAAGTCGCCCTGCACCAGAGGCTCGGCTGGCAGTGCTTTCAGGTAAGCCCGGCTCTCTGGTGTGAGCTGTTCCTGCGTCCAGAGCACGGCGCGGCGAGCCTCGGTGTTGAAGTCGTCCACTGGCAGATTGCCCAACACCGCCCAGTCGTGATTGCCCGCCACACAGAGATGATTCTCGCCAAAGGCTCGCAGCCGCTCCACGCATTCGTTGGGGTCGGGGCCGTAGCCCACCACATCGCCCAGACACCACACCTGTTCGAAGCCGGTGTCGCCCAGGAAATTGAATTGCTCCGCGTCCGCCAGCACCGTCTCCAGTGCGGTCAAGTTGGCATGGATGTCAGAGAGTATCAGGACGCGCATCACTCCTCCTCGATGGCCCAGAAGACTTCGTTCATCACCGTTCGGTGCAACAGCCGTTCCAGCAGGGGGTCGGCGACGTTCAGAGCCCGCCGCTCGAGGCAATAGGCTGCCAGCCCCTCGGCGAAGTAGGCGTGAGGGTCATGCTGTGCCGCCTCGCTCTGGCCATAGCCCAAGGCGAAAAGCTCCTGCACCCGCTGCCCCACTTCCTGCCAGCGAGGTGTGATACCGCCGCCATCAGAGAGCCAAACACCGTCAGCCGCGCCGCGACAGCCCAGTAGGTGATCTAGCAGACGGCCGACCAGCACCAGCGGGCGGCTGTTGGCCGTCGCCAGATCGGCCAGCGCCACGTGAGCTACTCCGTCCAGCAGGCGTTGCCCACACTGCTGCGGCCCGGGCATGTAGTCCCGATCCTGCGGGCCGATGAGCACGTGACCACGCTCCTGCGCTGCCCAGAAACGCAGCAATCCGGTGGGGAAGGGACGCAGTTGCTGTTTGAACACTTCCACTGGGGCCCAGGGGCTGTCGAAGTGCTCACTGATTGCCGTGGGTGCCTTCTCCAGTGCGCCAGGCACCAGGTGCAGCTTGGCCCGGGTCAGGGCGCGCAGTGCGACAGCACGCTCATATTCCCCACGCTTCGATGTCCGATTGGGCATTCACGCCGTCCTGTGCTAAGATACGCTAGAATGGCGGGCAAGAAACCTGCCCTACTTGCTGTCCACGGTTAGGTGTGGTACTACCGTTCTCACACGAGGAGGAGAAAGGGTATGGTCAAGGCTATCCGATTTCTCATCGGGCTGACGCTGGGTATGCTCGCCGGCGCTGTGGCGGGCCTGATGCTTGCGCCCGAATCGGGCGACCAACTGCGGCGCACGCTGAGCGACCGCTTCCGAGCGATCCTCGAAGAAGGACGACAGGCCGCAGCCGAGCGACGAACCGAGTTGCAGCAGCAATTCGCTGAAGCTAAGCAGTTGCGTCCGCTTCCGCCGGAGGGAACATAGTCAGCGGAAGGAGTTCCTTTATCTCCGCTGACTCATGCTCCTCCAGCGGGCTGGCAGCGAGGGCAGAAGTGCGTGCTGCGCCCGCCCACGCGGATGCGTTCCAGCGGCGTGCCGCAGCGTGGACAGGGTTCTCCGTGACGTCGGACCACCTGTAGCTGCTCCTGGAACTCGCCGCGCTGCCCCGTCGCTGAGCGGTAGTCTCGCAGCGTGGTTCCCCCTGCGGTGATGGCCTCTTTCAGCACGCCGCGTATGGCAGTGTGCAGATGGGCGATCTCGCCAGCGCTCAGGCTCTCTCCCAGGCGCAGGGGATGTATGCCGGCGCGGAAGAGCGCCTCATCGGCGTAGATGTTGCCTAGCCCCGCTAGAACTCGTTGATCGAGCAGGAGAGACTTAACCCGCGCCTGCCGGCCCGCGAGCCGGGCTGCCAGGGCTTCGGCATCAAAGTCCGCTGCCAGCGGTTCCGGCCCCAGCCTGCCCACAAGCTCCTCGGGATCATCCACCAGGTAGAGCCGCCCGAACTTGCGCACATCGCGGTAGTGTAGCCGCTGACCATCGTCGAGAGTGAGCACGGCGTGAGTATGCCGATCCGGCTCGACGCTCGAAGGCTGCAACAACAAGTTGCCCGTCATGCGCAGGTGAACGAGTAGCATGTCGCCGCTGTGGAAGGGGAAAAGCAGGAACTTGCCTCGCCGCCTCGCATCAGCAAAGATCTGCTGGTTCAGGCGCTGGCAGAACTCCTCCGCAGGCGGCCGGTCCACGATCCGTTCCCAGCCGATCCAGGTGGACACGATCCGCCGCCCCAGCAGGCGGGAGCGGAGTTGGTTAACAATGGTCTCGACCTCGGGCAGCTCTGGCATAAGGCGTTGTCTCTACTCCTCCTCGACTTTGTAGACCGTGTCCCCGCGGCGAGCTCTCTCCACCACCAACAGGCCGATCTCCCTCCCCTTCTCCGCGACCTCAAGCGGCTGGTGTTCAAACTGCATGGAGGTCACATCTTGTTCGAAGTCGCTGGTCTGTCCCAGGACATGGATGCGATCCCCAAGCTGCAGCCGGTCGGTGAGCCACACCGACGCGACCGAGATGCGTCCGAAATAGTGAGTGACTTTGCCAACCTCTTTCCACTCCATGGTTCCCTCCCTTTTGCATCTGCGGTTGACGGCTATCCACCGCCATTATACCATGAAAGTGAGAAATGCAAAAGTGAGTGGGAGGGGGCGTCAAGCCGATGGGCCGAGCAGGAGAGACCAAGTTTGCGAAATGGAGCGTCTGTGTTACAATCACTGGCGCAGCGAGGTGGCGCAATATCAGAGACCGTCAAGGAGGGCTATCTTGTCTACCAAACCACTTAGTGGCAGAGTCGCCGTCATCACCGGCAGCGGGCGGGGGATCGGCCGCGCCATCGCCCTGGAACTGGCCGAGCGTGGCGCCGACATCTGTGTCAACTTCCTGCGCAAGCGTTCGGCCGCTGAGGCCACCGCAGCCGAGGTGCGGGCCAAAGGAGTGCGAGCCCACTTGGTCAAAGCGAACGTGGGCGAACTGGATCAGGTGAAGCGGCTCATCCAGGAGACAGTCGAGGTGATGGGCGGCGTGGACATCCTGGTGGGCAACGCAGCGTCAGGAGTGCTCAAGCCAGTCATCGAGCAGGATCTGAAAAGCTGGGACTGGACGGTGAACATCAACGCCCGTTCCGTCCTTTTCGCTGCCAAGGCCGTCGCGCCCTATATGATCGAGAAAGGATGGGGGCGGATCGTCACGCTGACCAGCATCGGCTCCGTGCGGGTGTTGCCTGAATACTCCATAATCGGCATCTCCAAGGCCGCCATTGAGGCCATCACCCGCTACCTGGCCGTAGAGCTCGCGCCGCACGGCATTCGTGTGAACGCGGTCTCTCCCGGCGTGGTAGACACGGATGCGCTCAAGTTCTTCCCCAGCCGAGACATGATCCTCTCGGAAGCGCGCCGGCGCAGTCCTGTGGGCCGTCTGGCGACGCCGGAGGACGTGGCGAAGGTGGTCGCCTTCCTGTGCAGCGATGATGCAGAAATGATCTGCGGCCAGACCATCCTCGTGGATGGGGGCTACAGCGTTCTGGCGTAGGGGCAGGCAGGAAGGAAGGAGAAGATGGCCTAGGGCCAATACGGTTCAGGCAAGCTGTTCTGAGGCAGTTGCACTGCCGAGGTCGGG
>CAZPMV010000002.1:3204-34252 GCA_964587335.1 uncultured Anaerolineales bacterium | reverse complement strand
CTCACTGCTTTTGAACTTCTCGATCTGCGTGTCATGGACTCTCTCATCCCTCGTTGCCTCGTTGCCTCGTTCACTCGTTCCCCAATGTCTCATCCAGCACTTCGGTCAGACCGATCACAGCCTGTGCTGCCTGCTGTAGCAGCTCTGGCTGCAGGTGCTCGCTCACGTCCTCTGTGGTGTGGTAGTACCAGTTGCGCTGGCCTCCCTTGCCCGTCAGCGAGGCGGCGGGAATGGACTGCTGGAGAAAGGGCCGGAAATCGCTGCTGCGCATGAAGTAGAAGACGGTCTGGATGGATGGCTGCACGCGTTGTAGCATCTGGTTCAGCAACCGGCTCGTGGGGCGGAAGGGGATGATCCCCACACCACGCACGTAGCTCAGGCTCTGTCCCGTGCCCACCATGTCCAGGTTCAGCACCCAGGTGCTGTTGCGGTCCAGCTCGCTGTTCTGTGCATAGCGTTCCGAACCGACCAGCCCTCTCTCCTCAGCCGTCCAGAGCGCGTAGCGCAGGGTCAGGTGGCGGGGACGGCGCTCCACGGGGGCGAAATGCTCCGCCGCCGTCAGCACGACGCCGACGCTGGAGCCATTGTCGTTGGCCCCTGGCGACAGGGCTCGCTGCCGGCTCAGGCAGAGGTAGACGCCCTGGAAGAGTGCCAACACCACGGCCAGGCCGAAGCTGGCCCAGTGGATGAATGTCCACGTTAGTGGCGGCAGTGGGTGCAGCCGGTCGGTCAGCAGCTTGACCGCGGCCAGCAGCGCCAGGAGCGGTACCAGCAGTCGAAAGAGTTGGGTGAATAGCCGCTGCAATCGGGGCAGCAGCGAGCCGGGCACGCGGCGGGCGCCAGCAGTGTCAATGTGCGCCCCGATGATGAGTGTACCTCTCGGTGCACCTTGCGGGCGGTGATCGGCCAGCAGGTTGTAGCTGGCTCGTTGGGGCGAGGCGGTGGCGCGCCGGCACGCGGTGCGGATGAAACGAGGGAGGAGCAGAAACAAGGGCAGATAGATCAGCGTGGCTGCCGGCGCCTGTTGGAAGAAGAAGGCGACGCCGACCAGCCCTGCCAGGGACGCGATCGTCAGCCAGCGTCGCGATCCGGCGGCAGGGATGTTGTCCACGGCGAAGTGGTCGATCTCCGTGGCGGACGCCGCCAGCAACTCCTCGGCGTAGGCCAGGGCTTTCCGTTCCCCTTCGGATGCCGCGGGGCGGGGGCCGATGACGCTGGCCAGGTGGTCGGCAATACCGTAGGCGCGCTGACCGAGAGTGTGGTCAGCGGAAAGGGTAGGGACGGTTTTCATCTTGAACTCCTCAGGGCGTGGGAAACTCGTATCGGGCCACGTGCGCGCGGGCGAATTCGGCCTCGTCGGTCAGGGTCCCGCGGGCCTCCAGCCAGGCGGCCACAAGGCCGCGGCGATCCCACATCTCGACTTCCGAGGCGATGAGCCAGATGGCAGAGTGCCCGCGTGTGAGCCGAGACAGTTCGGCGTCCACGTCACTCTCTGTGGCCCCGGAGTTGGTGTAGGGCGCCTCGGTTTGGGGTGTGGGATCGTCGGCGTAGTAGGCGTAGGTGTGGCGGGCGTAGGGCATGAGGAAGAGGAGTGGTTCGTCGGCAGCGCGGCGTTGCTCGACATAAGCGACAACGCTGCGAAAATCGGACTTGATGTTCGTATGGGTCTGACCCCAGGCCGCCTGCAGGTTGAGTGGCACGATCAGCGCCAGCAGGAGGATGGCCAGTGGCCGCCAGCGGCGCCAGACAGCCATCAGTCCTGCAGCCAGCAGCAAGTAGAAGGCGGGAGCTATCCAGATGAGATAGCGGTCGGTGAAGAGGGGCTTGTGCAGTGAAACCGAGTAGATGCCTAGGACAGGCAAAGCCAGCCAAGTGATCAATGACCAATGCCCAAAGGCTGATGACGGATGACGGATGACGAATGACGAATGGGCAAATCCCTCAGCTTCACCAGATCCATTCCTTCTCCCCCTCCATCCTAACGTCACCCCCGTGAGAAGCAGGAAGACGAAAGGAATCAGGGTCAAGAGCGGGCTCCTACCTTGCACGCCGCGGCTGAGGCCCCACAACAGTGTGCTGAGCATCGTCGCCAGGGGCACGAAGGGATGGCCGGTCTGAAAGGCTGGGCGCTGCCACAGCTTGATCTGCCAGCGGATCATGGGCAGGTAGGGCAGCGTCAGCATGGCCAGCATCAGCAGCATGGGCACGATCTGTCGGCGGCCGCAGGGCCGGGCGATGCAGGCGATGAGGAACCAGGCGACTTCCACCAGGATGAGGAGCACGGCCAGCAGGTGCACGTAGATGGCCAGGGTGGTCAGCAGCCAGCAGAGCGCCCATCGGCCCCATCCGCCCCGCGTCAGTGCGCTCCAGAAAGCCCACAGTGCCGCCAGCACCAGGCTCACCACCAGCGCGTACATCTTTCCTTCCTGACTATACCAGATCAGGTAGGGGGAGGTGGCGATGAATAGCGCGCCCAGCAGCGCGGCCCAGGTGCCGACAAGTCGCCGTCCCAATGCGGCGGTCAGCGACACAGTCAGTGTGCCGGCCAGCAGGGAGAGGTAGCGCAGCGAGAACTCGCTGTTGCCGCAGAGGGCCAGCCAGCCGCGCAGCAGCAAGAAGTAAAGTGGGCCGTTCTCGCCGGGTTGGCGGAAGGTGGCCAGCAGCGCGGCAGGGGGCCGGGTGGCGAAGCGCAGCGCGTCCACCTCGTCCCGCCACAGACTCTGGAAGTCGAGGCGGTAGGCGCGGAGGGCAAAGGCCAGGAAGACGAGGAGAAACGTGAGACAGGCTGCTCGCCGCACCCTGGCCTTGCTGTCCATCGTTCCTCCGGTTACACTTGGCGGCGGCGCTGGCCCCAGCGGTTGAACAGGAAGAGGCCGAGGGGAACGGCCAGCAGCAGCAGCACGCCGCAAGCCAGCCAGCCGTAGCTGAGAAGCACAGCCAGACCATCAATCAGGCGCGCCAGATTGGCCTCGTCGCTTTCTTCAACAGGAGCAGGGGCCTCCGGTGGCGCTTCAGGTGGCTGTTCAGCTTCCGCTGGGGCGGGCGGCTGCTCGGCCTCAGGCGGTGGCTCCGCAGGCTGCTCGCCACCGCTCTCCACCGCCGGCAGATGGATGGTCTCGCCGGTCGGCGTGGCTTCTGGAGGTTGCTCAGGCGCTGTCTCCTCCGTGGTCGGCGTGGCTTCGGGCGGTGCAGGCTCTGGCGTCGCCGTCGGTGGTTCTGGCGTAGGTGACGACGCCTCTGGCGTCGCCGTTGGTGGTTCCAGCGTCGGCGTTGGCGGCTCCAGCGTTGGTGTTGGTGGTTCTGGCGTTGGTGGCTCTGGCGTCGCAGTCGGCGGTTCCGGCGTTGGTGGCTGTGGTGTCGGTAGCGGAGAATCGGGTGGGGGTGTTTCCACCGACGTTTGGAAGAGATGGCGAGCGGCAGCGGGAATGGCCCCGCTCGGCAGCAGGGCGACGATCAGGACGCTGATGGTCAATAGCAGCACCAGCGGACGCAGCGAACTCCACAATGCTCTAAGGGATCGGTTCACGATTAGTCCTTTCGGCTCCATTCTCATACCCACTCACACCGACTCACACCGGCAGTCCAGGGCGGGCGCTGTGTTTCGCCTGACGGCTGTGGTTATGGGATGGCACAGGGGTTTGCGCCCTAGCGGCCCCGGAGCAGGAGGAAGCCTACGACCACCGCAATGACTGCCACCGCGACGACGATGATGACCCAGGTTGGGATGGACCGTCCGGCGGCACTGGGCGGCGGCGGCTCGACGCCGGCCGTCTCGGCGGGTGCAGCAGCAGGCTGCTCGGGTGGTGTCTCTACGGGGGATGCCGGCGACTGGAACAGGCTTAAGGCCGCCGCTCCAACGTCACTTTGTCCCAAGCTGATGACAAGAAGCAAGGCCACACAAGCCAGCACCAGCAGAACAAGCCTGGACCGTACGGTGGGGGATAGAGTTTGCCGCTTCACGTTTTCCTCCTCGTCCTTGGACTGCCTGCGATCATGGTTCGAAGGTCGCGGGCCGGGGATTTTCGAGTTCACAGACCGTGGGGATGGAAGCTGCATTCTCAACCCTCGAGACTGCGAGCCTCTGACCCTATCTGATGGGCGATATTATAACAGATTTGGCCGCTTCTGCCAACTGCGGGTGACACTAGGTGCAACGCATTCCCCAAGAGAGGGTTGCACTCCATTTGCCAGGACGGTAGGTCGCACTTGTCCACTGTTGCGCCTTATGGTATACTCGGTGGCGTTTGCGTTGGGCTTCACATCCCTCTGCCTGAGAATTTCTGGGTTTCATCCATGTGTTGTCTCGTCGGCCTGGACTTGTCGGCCAAGACCCCACTCACCTCTGCACGTCGTCTTCTCCACAGGCTGGGGCGAGGAGTACGCGACCGCCGTTTTCCCGTTCATTGGCGACGAGGGGGCAGGGCCGTGTGGAGTGGGATGCTGTACGTACTGGACGAACTGCGGGATCACACTGTGCCGTAGCGGGCAGAAAAGGATGAATGACGCAGGTCATAGTCAACGGCTGTCTGCGTAGTTATAATGAGGTGGTGCGCAAAGCTGTCCGTTCGCGTAGTCTTTCATCGTTGTTCTTGCAGCGATGAACATTTACCATCACCATAACCATCACTTTACCTAAGGAGGAACTGATGCCAGTCAGGAGAGTGTATCCGGTACCGAGCGATATTGAGATCGCTCAGGCAGCGGAGCTGATTCCTATCCTCGAGATAGCGGAGAAGCTGGGGCTCACGGAGGATGATCTGGACCTGCACGGCAAGTACAAGGCCAAGGTCCATCTGGACATTCTCAAGGGGCTCAAAGACAAGCCCAATGGCAAGTACATTGACGTGACCGCCATCACACCGACGCCGCTCGGGGAAGGCAAATCAACGACGATGGTGGGGTTGACCCAGGCCATGGGTTCTGTGCTTGGCAAGAATGTCATGTGCTGTATTCGCCAGCCCAGCATGGGGCCGACCTTCAACATCAAGGGCGGCGCTGCTGGCGGTGGCTATAGCCAAGTCATTCCCATGGAGGACTTCAACCTGCACCTCACCGGCGACATCCACGCTATCTCCATCGCCCACAACTTGGTCGCCGCGGCGCTAGACACGCGCATGTACCACGAGAGCCGGCAGAGCGATGCGGCACTGAAGGGCCGCGGCATTGATCGAAGACTGGACATTGATCCAGACACGATCACCTGGAACCGCGTCGTGGACCTGTGCGACCGCTCGCTGCGCGAGATCATGGTGGGCTTCAACGACGACAAGATGAAGGATGGCTCGCCGAGTCCCATCTTCCCCCGTAAGACTGGCGTAGACATCACGGTTTCCAGCGAGCTCATGGCCATCCTGGCCCTGGCCTCTGGCCTTCGGGACCTGCGAGAGAGGGTCGGCAAGGTCATGATTGGGCTGGACAAGAAGGGCGATCCGGTCAATTTGGAGGATCTGGGCGTCGCCGGCGCCGTGACCGTTCTGCTTAAGGAAGCGCTCATGCCCAACTTGATGCAGACGCTGGAAGGGCAGCCCGCTTTCGTACATGCTGGGCCGTTCGCCAACATCGCCCACGGCAACTCTTCCATCATCGCCGACATGATCGCTGTTAAGGTGGCTGACTACGTGGTCACGGAGAGCGGTTTCGGCGCCGACATCGGCATGGAGAAGTTCTTCGATATTAAGTGCCGCTACTCCGGCCTGATCCCGAACGCGGTGGTGCTGGTGGCGACGGTGCGGGCGCTCAAGATGCACGGCGGTGGCCCCAAGGTGTCGCCGGGCGCGCCGCTGGGCAAGGCCTACACCGAGGAGAATCTCGGACTGCTCGAGGCTGGGCTGGGCAACCTGGGGGCCCACATCAAGAACGCCTTGGGCTTTGGGATCCCAGTTGTCGTCGCTGTCAATAGCTTTACGACCGACACCGAGGCCGAAATGGAGATGGTGCGCGAGTACGCCGTTGCTCAGGGTGCAGAGGATGCAGTGGTGACGACTCATTGGACCAACGGCGGCGACGGCGCGGCCAAGCTGGCCGAGGCTGTGGTTGCAGCCTGCGAGAAGCCCAGCGATTTCAAGTTCCTCTATCCGCTCGATTGGTCCATCAAGCAGAAGATCGAGTACATCGCCAAGACGATCTATGGGGCGGACGGCGTGTCCTATGATCCGCTGGCGGAGGAGCAGATTGCCACTTATGAGCGCGCAGGCTTCGGGAACTTGCCCATCTGTATGGCCAAGACCCACCTCAGCCTGAGCCACGATCCGACGCTCAAGGGCGTGCCGACCGGATTCACCGTCCCTGTACGCGAGGTTCGGGCCAGCGTCGGCGCAGGTTTCATCTATCCCCTGATCGGCAAGATGAGCACCATGCCCGGCCTGGCAACCTATCCGGCTTACATGAAGATAGACCTCGATCTGGAGACGGGCAAGATCATAGGCTTGTCTTAGTTGATTGGTTGATTGGTTGATTGGTAGATTGGTAAACTGGTCGTCGGTCTCCGTGACCAATCTACCAATACACCAGTGTACCAATCCACCGATCTACCGATTATGATATGTGGAGATGACAAATCATGAAGAAAGTGGTACTGGATATTCCCACCCTCTGGGCCGACCATCACGTCCTCAAAGTTCGTGACGCACTGGTCAATCTGGAAGGGGTAGAAGAGGTATATGCCAGTTCGGGCTGGAAGCAGGTCCTGGTTACCTACAACGGCACAAAGACAAGCCAGTCGACCATGGAGAAGGCGCTGGCTGAGGCCGGTTACCCGGTGGGCGAAGGGGAGATGCCTATGCTGGCCCTGCCCGGTACGAGGCTTCGAGACCCGCAGTGGCAAGATATGAGCTTGCGGATGACCGAGACCAACCAGACCGACCGTGAGATGTCGGGCGAGTTCCGACGGTACTAGGGCTTGCCCTGAGCCCGTCGAAGGGAGATTTGAGATATGGCAAAGAAGAAAGCAAGAACACCGGAGGAGTGTAGTTGGGATCGGTCTACGGTTGCCCTTTTGGAGCACGCTTGCCAGATCGAGGCTGAGACCGCTTTCTCGCGGGCCGACGCTCTGACTGCCTGTCCCATCGGGGCACAAGGGCTGTGCTGCAAGAACTGCTCGATGGGCCCTTGCCGCCTGGTAGGGAAAACCGAGCGCGGGGTCTGCGGGGCGACACGGGACACAGTAGCGGCCCGGAACTTTGCGCGCGCCGTGGCGGTGGGCGCATCGGCTCACTCCGACCATGGCCGCGACCTGGCCTACACGCTGCTGGAGGCGGCCGAGGGGCACGCGCCAGATTACGGCGTGCGCGATGCCTTCAAGTTGATGGAAATGGCCGGTTACCTGGACGTCGAGACGAAAGACGAAGACGGTGAGCGACGGCCTATCAACGAGATCGCACGAGATGTGGCCCTGGCGGCCTTGAACGAGTTTGGCAAGATTGAAGGCGAGATACTCAACCTGAAGCGCGCTCCGGCCAAGCGACAGCAAATCTGGCATCAGGCAGGGATTGCTCCCCGTGCCGTAGACCGGGAGGTCGTGGAGATGCTGCATCGCACTCACGTCGGCAATGACCAGGAGGCTGAGCACATCTTGGATCACGCCCTGCGCTGTGCGCTGGGCGATGGTTGGGGTGGCTCGATGCTGGCTACCGATCTCTCGGATATCCTCTTTGGCACACCCGCCCCGGTGCTGACCGACGCCAACCTGGGCGTGCTCAGCGAGGATATGGTCAACGTCATCATCCACGGCCACGAGCCGACTCTTTCCGAGATGATCGTGGCAGCGTCGCTGGACCCCGAGTTGATCGAATACGCCAAGAGCAAAGGTGCCACGGGCATCAACCTGGCTGGTATCTGCTGCACTGCCAACGAGACGCTGATGCGGCAAGGTATCCCCCTGGCAGGTAACTTCTTGCAGCAGGAACTGGCTATCCTCACCGGCGCGGTCGAGGCCATGGTGGTGGACATCCAGTGCATCATGCAAGCGCTGGCGCCGCTGGCGGACAGATTCCACACCGAACTGATCACTACCTCGCGCAAGGTAAAGATCAAGGGCGCCACACACATCGAGTTCGACGAACGGAGGGCGATGGAGATTGCTAAGGAGATCATCCGCCGGGCGATTGACCTCTTCCCTGAGCGGGGGGAGACTTTCATTCCCGACGTCACCAGTCCTATGGTGCCCGGCTTCTCCCACGAGTACATAAACTACGCGCTGGGTGGGTTCTACCGCGGATCACTGCGCCCGCTCAACGACGCCATCATGACTGGCCGTATCCGGGGCGTGGTGGCTAACATCGGCTGCAACAACGCCCGCGTGCGCCACGATGCACTCTTCCATCACGTCGTCGCCGAGTTTCTCAAGAACGACATCCTGGTGGTGGAGACTGGCTGTGCGGCCATCGCCAGCGCCAAGCAGGGGTATATGACCCCCGAAGCGGCGTTAGAGTTGGCCGGCCCTGGCCTGCGTGAGGTCTGCGAGACGGTTGGTATGCCTCCGGTGCTCCACATGGGCTCCTGCGTGGACAACTCCCGCATCCTGACCATCCTCGCGCAGGTGGCAACCGAGGGTGGCCTGGGTGAGGACATCTCCGACATCCCCGCCGTCGGTATGGCGCCGGAGTGGATGAGCGAGAAGGCGATCTCCATCGCCACCTACTGTGTGGCCTCTGGAGCCTATGTCATCATGGGTGGCAGCAAGGGCCCTGTTTCAGGGAGCGAGGAAGTGCTGCGGATAATGAGCGAGGGGTGGGAGGAAAAGGTCGGCGGCAAGCTGGAGTTCATTGAGGATGCCGAGGAAATCGTCCGCCGCTCGATAGAGCACATTGACAAGAAGCGGGCCGCGCTGGGCCTGCCGGAGTACGATGCCAGCAAGTGGGGCAAGAGCGGCGACTGGCGCATGCCCATCTTGCTCGAACTCCCGCTGGAGGAGCGGCTCGAAGCGGTCTATGGGAGTCGCTGATCGCTAGTCGCTAGTTGCCAATCGCTGATCGCGTATCGCTAGTCGCAGGAGTGAATGGTGGCACTAGGAAAAGTCGAAGAGTGGAGCGAAGTGTCTCAGGCGTTCGTGACTACTGCGGTACGGGAGGGCAAAGTCCTCTATGAAAACCGTCGCTGATCTGGTAGGAGGCTGGCTCCTCAAAGCAGAAAGCGATTTGACGAACGCTGATGGGATCTGAAGATCAGTGAATACAAATCCCAAGTCCTAGTTGGAGAGGTGAAGGAGTTATGTCCAAATACGTAGCAACATGCGCTATCCGCGGCGCCAACGCCATCGTGGCCGAGGCGGACGCGTTGCTCAAGAAGGTCATCGCCGAGAAGGGGGCCGAAGCCCCCGTGGTTTTCCCCAACACGGCCTACTTCCTGCCGGTCACCTACGGCATGCTGAATCATAAGATCGAAACGCTGGGAGATATGGCGGCGCCACTGGAGCATGCCAAAAGGCTGTTGCACCCGCTACCGGAGGAGCATCTATGGGTACCCTACCTGGGGGAGACCCTCGACAGTGGCATGGCCACGCTCCTGGCGGCAGAGGCCATTGAGGGCATCCGCTTCGTCCAGGGGGAGCAGCCGGAGCTCTATCCTGGGCTTGAGTTGGCTGGCAGCACTGCTTATCCTGATTTCTCGGGTGATGGCCATCTCAACGGCCCCATTGACGACATCCAGTTACGCTCCTGGGGCATCCAGTTGGTGGACGGCCGCATGCCGGGTTTTGCCGCCATCATCGGTGCTGCCCGCACGAACGAAGCCGCTGTCGCCATCGTGCGAGAACTCCAGAAGCGTAACATCTTGATCTTCCTCTGCGGCAACGTCAACGGGCGCTCTGTCATTGACCAGTTACGGGAGGAAGGGGTGGAGATGGGGTACGATACCTACATCATCCCCTTCGGCAGAGATACTCTCTCCGCCATCTACGCGGCCGGTTTCGCTACGCGGTCGGCACTGACCTTCGGCGGCATGAAGGGCGGCCAGTGGCGCGACATCCTGCTGTACAACAAATTCCGCGTCTTCGCCTTCGCTCTGGTGCTGGGCGAGTTGGACGACCTCAAGTACGCTGCCGGCGCCGGCGTGCTCTCCTACGGGTTCCCGGTCATCGCCGACACCATTGTGCCCGAGATCTTGCCCACTGGGGTAACGCGCTACGAGCACATCGTCTCGATGCCCTGGAACGAGATCCAGGCGGAGAACGACGAGGAGCGGGCTGCCAAGCTAGTGCAGCGGGCCATCGAGGTACGTGGCGTCAAGATCAAGATCACCGAGGTACCCGTCCCAGTGCCTTATGGCTCCGCCTTCGAGGGGGAGGTCGTGCGGAGGGCCGACATGCGCATTGAGTTCGGTGGCAAGCGCAGCCGGGCCTACGAGTTCCTGCGCATGGTGGGTATGGACGAGGTGGAGGACGGCAAGATCGAGATCGTCGGCCCTGGCTTCGAGGATGTGGAGGTCGGGGGCTCGATGGACATGGCCATCCTGATCGAAGTGGCCGGACGCAAGATGCAGGAGGATTTCGAGCCGGTGCTGGAACGGCAGGTGCACTACTTCATCAACGGCGCTTCTGGCATCCAGCACATCGGCCAGCGAGACATCGCCTGGATCCGCATCAGCAAGGGCGCGGTCGAGAAGGGCTTCAACCTCAAGCACTTTGGCGAGATACTCTACGCCCGCTTCCACGCCGACTTTGGCGCTATCGTGGACAAGGTGCAGGTCACGATCATCACCGATCCCGACCTGCACGCTGAGTGGCTGGAGAAAGCGCGCGTGTCTTATGACTTCCGCAACCGGCGACTGGCCGACCTGACCGATGAAGCGGTAGACACTTTCTATGACTGCACACTGTGCCAGTCCTTCGCGCCCAACCACGTCTGCATCGTCAGCCCGCAGCGGCTGGGGTTGTGCGGGGCGTATAACTGGCTGGACTGCAAAGCGTCCAACCAAATCAACCCCACCGGCCCCAACCAGCCGGTGCCCAAGGGTAAACTGATAGACCAGGTCAAGGGATATTGGACCGGCACCAACGAGAACGCGGTCAAGAACTCGCATGGGACCGTCACCGAGGTCGCGCTCTACTCCATCATGGAGAACCCCATGACGGCCTGCGGCTGCTTCGAGTGTATCGTGATGTACATCCCCGAGGCGGAAGGTGTGATGGTTGTCAGCCGTGAGGATCCGAGCATGACGCCAGCCGGGATGACCTTCTCCACGCTGGCGGGCGTAGCGGGTGGCGGTCTGCAGACCCCAGGTGTGATGGGTGTGGGCAAGTTCTACATGACCAGTCCCAAATTCCTCTCGGCCGATGGAGGCTTCAAGCGGGTCGTCTGGATGTCCAGTTTCCTCAAGGAGAGTATGGCGGACGAGTTCACCGCCGTGGCGGAGCATGAAGGCGTTCCCGATCTGATTGATCTTATCGCCGACGAGCGTAACGTCACTACGGTAGATGAACTGGTGGCATGGCTTAAGGAGAAGAATCACCCGGTGCTGGAGATGGGCGTGATGCAGGCGGCTTCAGGAGAGGTCGAGGAGGCGCCCGAAGCGGCTGTGCCTGCGCCTGCGCCTGTGAAAGAGGCGAAAGTTGAGGCTGAGGTCAAGGTTAAGGCCAGGGCCGAGGTTAAGGTTGAGGCTGCGCCGGCGCCGGAGCCAGTTGTGCTGCCGCCTGCTCCTGCTCCTGTGGCTGTGCCTGAAGTGCCGGTCAGCGCGGATGTCCAACAGATCGCCCAGATCAGCGCTGGGATCGTCGTTGACAGCTTCCGCCGTGCGCTAGAGGCTGCGCTGCGAGAGTTGGGTGGGACCGTGCCTGCTGTGCCTGCGGCGCCGGTCGCCCCCGTGGTTCCAGTCCCAGTAGCCGAGCCTGTGGCGCCGGAGGTCGTTGCACGCGGCGCAAGAAAGAGAGCCAGGCCTGTAGTACCGCCCTGGAGCGAGGAGAAAGAGACGAGCCTGGAGATCCTCAAGGAGAAGTGGATGGGCAAGGTGCGGGAGATCACGCTGGGCGCCACCGCCGACGATGGCGGCACGCGCACCTCTACGATCACCGTCGGCGGCCAGACGGCCATGCCCTTCCTCAGCTTCGAGGGCGAGTTTCCTCACCGGCCAGTGATCGCCATCGAGATCCAGGACCGCAAGCCCAGCGACTGGTCGCCCTTGCTGATGGAAGCCTGGGGCGACGCGGTGAACGATCCCGGCGAGTGGGCCAAGGCCGCCGAAAAGGCTGGCGCCGACTTCATCACCCTCCAGCTCAGCCTGACCGATGCTGGTGGGGAGCCCAACACGCCGGAGATGGCCCGCGCTGCGGTGCGCAAGGTGCTCAAGGCGACGGGCCTGCCCCTGATCGTGCTGGGGCCAGGGCAGGTTGATGCCGACAACGACCTGCTCGTCGCCGTGGCTGAGGAGGCGGTCGGGGAGCGGCTCGTGCTGGGCTTGTGCGAGGAGAAGAACTACCGTACCATAGTCGCGGCCGCGCTGGCCCACAATCACCTGGTGATCGCCAGCACTGCCATGGACGTCAACCTGGCTAAGCAACTCAACATCCTGATCAGCGACATGGGCCTGTCCCCGGAGCGAATCCTGATGGACCCGACCTGCGCTGGCGTGGGCTATGGCATGGAATATGGCTACTCGGTCATGGAACGGCTGCGACTGGCCGCCTTGCAGGGCGACAGCATGACCCAGTTCCCCATGATCGTGAGCGTGGGCTACGAGGCTTGGCGACAGAAGGAGGCCAAGGTTGGCGAAGGCGTTCCCGAGGCCTGGGGTGACTGGAAGGAACGGGCCATCAACTGGGAGACGGTGACCGCGGCCACCCTGGTCGAATCGGCTGCCGATGTCATCGTGCTGCGTCACCCGGAGTCGGTCCGGCGCATCAACACGATGATTGAGGAGTTTCTAAGTAAGGCGTAATGCGCAGAACGTGATGCGTGAAGCGTAAGAAGGTCTCTTGTTTCACGCGTCACTTCACACCTGTTACAGCGTCATAAGGAGATAGGGGATGGCTCTTTCGGGCATTCAGATTTACAAGCTACTACCTAGAACCAACTGCAAGGAGTGTGGTTTTCCCACCTGCCTGGCCTTTGCCATGAAGCTATCGGCCAAGCAGGTCGAATTGGACAAGTGTCCGTACGTATCTGACGAGTCACGGGAGAAGCTGGCCGAGTCGGCGGCGCCGCCTGTCCGGATGGTGACCATCTCTGCCGATGGCCGGGAGGTCAAGTCGGGGAACGAGATCGTGCTGTTCCGTCACGAGAAGACCTTCTACAACCCGTGTGGGCTGTTTATCCGTCTGTACGACGACGAACCGCTGGAGGAGATCAAAGCCAGGGCTGAGGAAGCGGCGGACTACTCGGTCGAGTACGTCGGAATGCCGCTGAGCATTGATGGTCTTGCCATCCAGGCCACTGGCAAGGGAGCAGGGGAGCAAGGGAGCAGCGGAGCAGCGGAGACGTTCGCGGCGGCGGTAGAGGGGGTGCTGGATACGGCCAAACTTCCCCTCGTCCTCATAGCCGATGATCCTGCGGTGATGGCAAAGGGGCTGGAGGCCGCCAGGGGTACACGGCCGCTGATCAATGGGGCCACAGCCGACAACTGGGAGGCCTTTGCCGATCTGGCCAAGAAGCACGATGCACCGATGGTCATCAGGGCCGATACGGTGAGCGGTTTGGCTGAGCTCACGCAGAAGATCACGGGGGCTGGAGTGCAGGAGGTCGTGCTCGATCCCGGCGTGCGAGACCTGCGGTCGTCCCTGGCACTGAACACACTGATCCGCCGGATGGCGCTCAAGAAGAGCTTCCGCCCGCTGGGTTTCCCCATCATCAGCTTTCCCAGCGAGTGCGCTGCCGACGAGGGTATGGTGTCCATCGCCGCGGCGCAGGCCATTTCCAAGTATGGTGGCTTTATTGTCTTGGACAAGTTCAGCCCGGCAACGATCTACCCGTTACTGGTTCTGCGCGCCAACATCTACACGGATCCGCAGAAGCCTATCCAGGTTCAGCCGGGCATCTACGAGATCAACAACCCAGTCGCCGACTCAGCGGTGATGGTGACGACCAACTTCTCTATCACCTACTTCTCCGTGGCCAATGAGGTGGATGGGAGTGGGTTCCCCGGATGGCTGCTTGTGGCCGATGCTGAAGGGATGAGTGTGCTCACTGCCTGGGCTGCGGGCAAGTTCGATGCTGAGAAGATCGCCAAGACGGTGAAGACCACGGAGATTGCGGACAAGGTAGACCACCGTAAGGTCATAATCCCCGGCCATGTGGCGGTTCTGTTGGGCGAGTTGGAGGAGGAACTGCCCGGCTGGGAAATCAAAGTCGGCCCGAGGGAGGCAGTGGACATCACGGCCTACCTGAAAGCCGGAGCGTGGCAGTAGCCACTTCACTGAAAGAAGGCATTGAGGCAGAACTGATACGTGGTTATGAGCCCGGCGGCTCCACGTGTCGCTTTTGCCTCAATGCGAAAGAGAATATGTATTCCATTCGCTTTGAGCCCGCAGGTGCCACTGTAGAGGTCCCCGGCGGCACATTGGTCACAGAAGCCGCGCGTCAAGCGGGGATCGAAATAAACGCGCCCTGTGGTGGGCAGGGGCGCTGCGGGCGCTGTGCGGTCATTGTCAAGGAGGGCCGCGTGCGGCGCCGTTCCACGCAGCGCCTCTCTGCCGAGGACGTGGCCGCCGGTTTCGCCTTGGCCTGCCAGACGGTGATTGAAGGGGACGTGGTGGTGACGGTGCCGCCGCAGGAGCGCATCGAGCGGCGGCTGAAGACGGATAAGCAAGCGGCTCGCATCCTCTTCCCCTATCCCTACGATTCCCAGACGCAGCAGTCCATCCGGCGTTGCTTCGTGACTCTGGAACCGCCCAACCTGGACGACCAGACCGATGACTGGGCCCGCTTGCAGCGAGGGCTGCGGCAGCAGCACGGTATGGGCAATCTCACCGCTGCTCTGCCGGTCTTACAGCAGCTAGGACGCACGTTGCGTCAGGCCGAATGGCAGGTGACCGCCATCGTGGAGTTGGACACCTGGGATCGGCCACACGGCCCGCCCCGGCTCATAGACCTGCTGCCTGGCGACCAGACGGACGTCTCCTGGGGTGCGGCAGTGGATATCGGCACTACCACGGTGACTGTCTGTCTGGTGAACTTGCTGACCGGCGAGATGGTGGCGCGAGCGGCTGACTATAACGCCCAGATCGGGCGAGGGGAAGACGTTATCTCCCGCATCGTGTATGCCAGCAAGGGGCAAGGGTTGGTGGAATTGCAGCGGCTGGTGCGGGAGACGATCAACCTGGTGTTGGCACGTGCCTGCCGTCGCGGAGATGTTGATCCGCGTCAGGTCCATAAGGTGACAGTGGCCGGCAATACCACAATGCTGCACCTGCTGCTGGCCGTGCCGCCTGAGCCTATTCGGCTTACGCCGTACATCCCGACGGTCAACCATTGGCCCACGGTGCGGGCCGAGGAGTTAGGGCTGGCCGTGCATCCGCAGGCAACAGTGGACTGCCTGCCAGGGGTTGCCAGCTACGTGGGAGCGGACATCACCGCCGGCATGATCAGCACGGGGGCCTGCGATGCCAAGGCGCTCACGCTCTTTCTGGACATTGGCACCAACGGCGAGATGGTTCTGGGGGATTGCGACTGGCTCATCTCCTGTGCGTGTTCGGCAGGGCCAGCCTTCGAAGGAGCGGGCGTGCGCAATGGCATGCGGGCTACCGAAGGGGCCATCGAGGAGGTCTGGATCTCTGCGCAGACCTACGAGCCGACCTATCGCGTCATTGGCGATACGCGACCTCGGGGACTGTGCGGATCGGGTCTCATCCTGCTGCTGGCAGAGATGTTCATCACTGGCGTGGTGGACAAGGGAGGCAACTTCAACTTCGACCTGCCCACAGAGCGAGTACGAGAGGGTCGGCGTGGCGGCGAGTACGTCGTGGCCTGGGGCAGCGACACGGAGCACGGCCGCGATATCGCGATCACCAAGGTGGACATTGATAACTTGCTGCGGGCCAAGGCGGCTATCTACGCTGGGTTCTCGGTGCTGGCCCGAAGCGTCGGACTGGAGTTGAGCGACGCAGAGCAGGTGCTCATTGGCGGGGCTTTTGGCCAGTACATCAACGTGGAAAAGGCTATCCAGATCGGCTTGCTGCCCGATCTGCCCTGGGAGCGATTCCAGTTCCTGGGCAACACGTCAGTGCGTGGTTCCTACATGGCCTTGCTGAGCAGGGAGATGCGCAACGCAGTGGCGGAAGTAGCGGACCGCATGACCTACCTGGAGCTCTCGGCCGACAATTCTTTTTATGAGGAGTTCACATCCGCGCTCTTCCTGCCGCACACCGAGATTGAGAACTTCCCCTCGGTGGCGGCCATACTTCGGCAAGACAACACGGATGAACCTTCGTCCAGCCGGTGAGTGAAATAGGTGCAGAAAGGGGGTGGTTTCGGTAAGCCAAGCGGTGCGAAAGAACATTGATTGGGGACGGACCTAGCTGGAAGACATAGGAGGTATGTCATGTTTAACCGGAGGGTTGTATCATTCCTCTTGGCAGTGGTCCTGCTGGGACTGCTGGCAGGTTGTGCTGGGACGCCGCCAGGCGCCGGCGAATTGCTGGAAGGGGCTGCGCCGAATTTCGATTCCTTCACCCTACGTCTCCCGCGCATCTACGTGCAGTATGCTGAGGGCGAGGGAGGATACGCAGAACCTGCGGTCTGGGGTATGCGGGCATCGCAGCTCGAGTCTTGGTTTGGGCTCGATCTGGGTATGCTCAAGATCCCCCAGTTCTACATGGACTGGCTCAAGGCCAGCGATGTGCAGCACATCGAGCTTGTTCACAACGGCGCGGGTCTCTTCGCCTACGTCAACGGAGAGGCGATGCCATACGTGGCCTGGGATGCCGAGAGCGTGGGCCTTTCTGCTGAGTTGGCGGAGGGCTTTGGGGTCTCCAGTGGCGACTTGATGACGCGTCTGCTGCCCATGGTTCGGCACGTCGGCCTGGACATTGTGGTGCAGATGCCGCTGCAGGCTGGCGCTGAGATCATTCCCTACCGAGATCCAGCCAGTGGACTGATGGAAACGACTGCTGCGCCCGAGATCGAGGAGCCAGAAGCTGAGTTGAAGCTGGCGATGGCCTACGATGACAACGGCGTGCCTACTGTCTGGGGGATGTCTGCCGAGATCTTGCAGCCTATGATAGGGTATACGCCTGGTCAGATAGACCCGCAGTACATTGCTCAGTTGAAGCAGGCTGGCGTTCAGCGGGTCGCCGTGCAGACGCTGGGCGACGGTCTGTTTTTCTTCGTCAATGACCGGCCACTGCCCAACGTGGCCTGGAGCAAAGAGCATCTAACCAACGCGCTGGATCTCTACGCTCAGATGAACGAGGCCAGTTGGGTTCCGAATGAGGCCTTCGTAGGCATGGTGCGGGAGCTGGTGCTCCAGATGTGCAACTCTGACATCCTGTTGATCATCGATTTCCCGTAGCCGCCGCGAGTCACACACAGCAGGGCGCAGCTTTTCGGCGAATATCATTCCGCTCTGCTGTGATGCTGACTCTGCAACCGCTCGCTTGCATGCGAGCATTCACCCCGGGTGCATACAGGTTCGTGGAAGCTGTGCGCGCCTGGGAATAGAGCGTGGTCTCCAAGAGTGGACGCGCGGTCCAGAGGTGGCGATCCACCAAGCAGAGGAGCGCCCCTGTGCGTCGGGCTAGGCGTGTTGCTGTGGGCTACCCACGTAGTATCGAGAATGGTAAGGAGAGCAGGTCATGAAGAAGCAGTTCTGTTTCCTACGCTTTGTCGCTGTTCTGCTCAGGATTCTGGCTGTGCTGGTTCTTGTTGCAGGCATTGCCGCAGTTGTATTGGGCTTCATCACCAGGATTAGCGGCGGAGGCTACTGGGCTCGTCCCCTGTTCTGGACCCTCCGCATCGGTGGGATCCTTGGCCTCATCAGCGGGTTGTTCTACTTCGTCCTCCTCTGGGGTCTGGCGGACCTGATCCGGGTCCAGGTGGCGATTGAGGAGAATACCCGCGGCGCGGCCTTGCGCCTGGCTGAACTGAAAGGACGTCTCTCTGCTGACCAGATCGGCGCGGCCGCGTCCGAGCGGATGACGAAAGCTCTTGAGGCTTGGAAGTTGGAACCACAGGTCAAGCCTGTGCCCGAGCCCGTCGTTGGGCTAGTCGGGCTGGCGACCGGACTGGCTGTGGAGGAAGCGATCGAGGCTAAGGGGGCTGCTGTCGAGGAAGTGGCTGAAGTCGCAGAGGTTGCCGTGGTGGAAGTGCCTGCCGCAGCAGAGACTGTCGTGGAGGAAGTGGCTGAAGTCGCAGAGGTTGCCGTGGTGGAAGTGCCTGCCGCAGCAGAGACTGTCGTGGTGGAAGTGGCTGAAGCCGCTGAGGCTACTGTGCTGGAAGTGCCTGCCGCAGCAGAGATTGTGGTGGAGGAAGTGGCTGAAGCCGCTGAGGCTGCCACGGTGGAGCTGTCTGAAGTCGCGGAGACCTCTGTCCAGGAAGAGGCTGAGACCGTCGAGGCTGTCGAGGAGGCTGTGACCAGCGAGCTCGACGAGGCTCGCCTTCGGGCCAAGGCGGCACTGGACAGATCACTCCAGGAAGCAGCTCGCCAGATGGCTGAACTGGATGCCCCTGCTGCTCCGTCGGCGCCTCGGGTACGTGCTGAGGACAACCTGGCAGAGATCGCAGGAATCGGACCGGTCTTCCGCGTCCGCCTTCGGCAGGCAGGCATCACTAGCTTCACCCAGTTGGCCAAGGCGACGACGGAGGAACTAGCAGCCATCACAGAGCAGTCTGTTGACCGAATAACGCGGGATGATTGGGCAGGGCAAGCCGACAATAGGGTGGCTGTTGGCTGAGGACGTGGCATTGGAGGGGGGCGCATGAGCAGGGGCCGCGTGGTGGCGATCTCCGCCATCACTGGTGCGCTGATTGGCGCTGTCTTCTTCTACATCACGGGCTGGGGTGCGGGCATAGGGGCGGTGTTGGGCGCCGCTGGAGGTTTGTCCGCGGCCATTTCCTGGTATTGGGGCAGCGAGGAATGACGATCACCATCGCTTTGGCTGGAAAAGGTGGCACGGGCAAGACCACCACCTCTGCGTTCCTGATCCGCTACTTGGTCAAGCAACGGACTGGCTCGATCCTGGCTATTGACGCCGATCCCTCCAGCAATCTTAACCTGGTTCTGGGCATGGATGTGGAGGAGACCGTTGGCGGCATCCGCGAGGACATGGCGCAACTGGTGCAGTCGAGTGGCGCGCTGGCTGGCTCTATGCCTGGCGGGATGAGCAAGCAGGACTACCTGGATTACCAGATACAGATGGCGCTGGTCGAGGGTGACCGTGTGGACCTGCTGGCCATGGGCCGGCCTGAAGGCCCTGGCTGCTACTGCGCGGCCAATCAGATGCTGCGCGTGATTGTGGATCGCCTGAGCGGAAACTACGACTATGTGGTGATTGACAACGAGGCCGGGATGGAGCACCTTAGTCGCCGCACCACTCGCGATGTGAGTGTTTTGTTGCTGGTGACTGACCCCACGCAGCGGGGCCTCGTCGCTGCGCAGCACATGGCGGCGATGGTGCCTGGACTGAAGATCGGCGTGGGCCAGCTCTACCTGGTCGTCAACCGGCTGCGGGGAGGGGAAATGCCTGCACCATTGGCCCAGGCGGTAGAGCGGACCGGGCTGACGCTGCTGGGCACGGTGCCCGACGATCCGGCACTGGCGGAGTTTGAGTTCACGGGTCAGCCTTTGGTGGAATTGCCGGAAGGGTCGTCGGCATGGAAGGCGCTCCAGGAGATGGCCCAGCGACTACCCATCTAGAAGTCCGGGAAGTCCGCAGAGGCGGCCCCCAGTCGCGCACAACTTAACATCATTGAGGAGGACGTAGGAAAGCATGTACATCATTGGCGAGAATATTCATATTATCTCCCCGAAGGTCAGGGAGGCCGTCGCCGAGCGAGACGCCAAATTCTTCCAGGACACGGCCGTGCGCATGGTGGAGGCTGGAGCAGATGCCGTAGACCTCAACATCGGTCCTCAGAAGAAGCGGGGCCACGAGATCCTGCCCTGGCTAGTGGAGGTCGTCGAGAAGGTGGTGGACGTGCCGCTGGTCTTCGACACCACCAACCTGACCGCTATTGAAGCGGCCTGCGAGACGGTGACCAAAGCGCAGCCCATCATCAACTCCACCGATGCACGGGCCGAGCGGCTGCAAACGGTGCCCGCCGTGGCCAAGAAGTTCAACACGCGCCTGATCGCTTTGACCATGGCCGAGGGCATGATCCCGGTCGGCGCGGATGAGCGGGTGGGCCTTGCCCTGGAGAAGCTGATCCCGCACATGCTGGAGATGGATTTCCCCATCAGCGATCTAATCATTGACCCGCTCGTGCTGACGGTCTCTGGCTGCCAGGAGTACTGCCCGGAGTGCATTGAGGCGGTGCGCACGCTCAAATTCGCCTGGGACCCGCCACCATTGACCAACAGCGGCCTTTCCAATGTGTCTAATCAGGTACCCAGCGCACTGCGCCCACTGATCAACCGGACTTACATGGTGATGCTGATGGGTGCTGGCATTGACATGGTTATCGCCGATCCCTTCGACCGCAAGCTGATGGAGTGGATCCGCATCGTCGAGGAGCGAGACGAGAGCACGCCACTTCACAAGTTGCTGCTCAAGCTGTATGACCGGGTGGAAGCGATGGAGGAGTTGCAGCCTGAGGACGTGGACATGTCCGATCCGCAGCAGGCGGATGTCTGGAAGACGGTGCAAGTCCTGCTCAACAAGGTGATCTACACCGATTCGTACTTGCGAATCTAGCGCCAGAGGCGAGACTTGAAACGCTGGAATCTGCGCGAAGCCTTCATCGGTGAGCCTAGCCTGGAGAGGGAAGGCACTTGCCGCCGGGAGGCGGGCTGCGACGCGGTGGAACTGGAGATCAGGGGAGGCAAGGCGACCCTCGTCGTGCCTGCGTCCACGCCGGACAGTGCGGTCTTCCAGTCGCGGGCGTTTGCGCAGTCTTCTACTTGGGAACTGGAGTTGGAGGGCGGTTGGGTTGTTACCTTGCACCTACCCGAGGGCGCCATCGGAGCTAGTGTGCATGTGGCGCCGAGCGAGTAGCGCCTTGACATAGAGGGCTATTCTGGCAATGTCACATTCCGCGTCGTAGCACGGAGAGAGGCTCGTAGTGTGGCACGGAGCGGAGCAGAGTGGCGCGAAACCGCACTCCGCTGCGCTTCGTGTGCTACCACTAACCTGATGCGACATTGCCAAACTACCGACAGGAGAGATTCATGACAGCGAAGATCATTGACGGCAAGGCCATCGCGGCGCGCGTCCGCCAGGAAATCGCCGATGAGGTAGCCGCTCTGAAAGCAAAGCATGGCCTGGTGCCGGGGCTGGCCACCGTGTTGGTCGGCGAAGACCCTGCTTCGCAGTTCTACGTGCGGAGCAAAGGCAGGGCCTGCGAGAAAGCGGGTATCTATTCCACTAAGCCGTTGCTGCTGGAGAACGCCAGCCAGGAAGAGGTGGAGGGATTGGTGCGGGAGCTGAACGAAGACCCCCGTATTGACGGCATCCTGGTGCAGTTGCCGCTGCCCCGTCACTTGGACGATGAAGCGATCCTGGGGGTCATCAGCCTGCACAAGGACGTGGATGGTTTCCATCCCATCAACATTGGCCGTCTGGTTATGAAGGGGCGGGATCCTCTCTTTGTGCCCTGCACGCCGGCTGGCATCATCGTGCTGATGGATGAGGCGGGGGCGGAAATCGAGGGAGCGGAGGCAGTGGTGGTGGGCCGTAGCAACATCGTAGGTATCCCTGTGGCCGGGCTGCTGCGCAACCGCAACGCCACGGTCACCATTTGCCACTCCCGCACACGTGACCTGCCCGAAACGGTTCGTCGTGCCGACATCGTGGTGGCCGCCATCGGTCGCCCGCAGATGATCCGCGGTGACTGGATCAAGCCAGGAGCCACGGTCATTGACGTGGGCATCAACCGCGTGGACGATCCTACGGCCAAGCGAGGCTACCGGCTGGTGGGAGACGTGGCCTTCGATGAGGCCGTGGAGGTGGCGGGTGCCATCACGCCGGTGCCTGGTGGTGTGGGTCCCATGACCATTGCCATGCTGCTCAACAATACCCTCACTGCCTTCCACTACCGCCTGCAGCGGCTGGGACTGGAGTAGAGTGCAGGAGGCGAGACGATAGCGAGGGCGGCGAATCACGCCGCCCTTTTTTTGACCAAGGCGGGCCTGAAGAGAGATGCCGAACCAGTTTCCGAATGCTCTCGAATGAGTGGAGCGAGAGGCAAATGATGCGAACGCTTCTCTTTGCCGAGCAGCTTCTTCGCGAGGGTGATATGCTCGTGGCGCATTGTCCCGAACTTGACGTCTCCAGTTGTGGCCATACCGTAGCTGAAGCGCGCGCCAACCTGGGGATTGCTCTTCGCCTCTTTCTGGAAGAAGCGGCGAAGATGGGGACACTCAAGGATATCCTCGACGAGGCAGGCTACGACACTGACGACACCGTAATGCTATAGCCTATGATCAGCATTGATCGAAAGGAAATGACCTTGCGCCAGGAGCTTGCCTAATGCCTCGGATGGTGCCGATTCATTAGCGGAAGTTGGTATGCATCTTCGAGAAGGATGGCTTCACCATGATTCGTCAGGAAGGCGATCACATCGTGTTGAGCAAGCCTGGTTGTACCCGCCCCGTTGTCATGTCACAGTACAGGGAAGTGCCAGTGTTCGTCATCAGGAACAACATGCGGACAGCGGGCATGGATCGCGAGAGATACTTCGAGTTGTTGAAGCAATGTTGAGCACTTGGGGTCCGGAGAAGTATAGCTTCCCGCGTTAGGCGCGGATTTCCCTGGAAAAACGAGGGGGAGTGCGGGAGCTTGTTCTTTCATGAGCCCCTATTTGACGCGAGCCACCCTTTTCTGAGTAAGGAAGACAAAACGGGTACAACAGTATCATCATTGACACTATGAGTACCACAAAGGATATCGGATAATGAAGGTCTGCAGATGCTGAGAGGCTTTGAGAATGCACGGTAAGGACAACAACAAGGCATCCGCCGCCAATGATGTCGTCGGCGCGGTGATGGTCGTGGGCGGCGGGATCGGTGGCATCCAGGCCTCGTTGGATCTGGCCGAGGCTGGCTTCAAGGTCTACCTGGTGGAGAGCCAGTCCGCCATCGGCGGTCACATGGCCCAACTGGACAAGACCTTCCCCACCAACGACTGTGCCATGTGCATCATCTCCCCCAAGCTGGTGGGGGTAGGGCGGCACATCAACATAGATATTCTCACTGATACGGAAGTGCTGGGGCTGGAAGGGGAAGCGGGCAATTTTGCGGTCACGATGCGGCGCAAGGCGCGCTACATTGATGTGGATAAATGCACTGGCTGCGGCGAGTGCGTGGAGGTCTGCCCGGTCATCATCCCCGACCGCTTCAACGTCTACGAGGAAGGGCTGAAGGAACGGCGCGCCATGTACCGCCTCTACCCCCAGGCGGTGCCCAATGCCTTCATCATTGACAAGCTGGGCATCTCCCCCTGTCGCGACGCCTGTCCCACCGGCCAGCGCGCCCAAGGGTACATCGCCCTGATCCGCGAGGGGCGTTACAAAGACGCGCTGCGGGTCATCAAGGAAGACAATCCCTTTCCCGGCATCTGCGGGCGCATCTGCAACCACCCCTGCGAGGACGCCTGCAACCGCAACCTGGTGGACGAGCCACTGGCCATCGCTGCGCTTAAGCGTTTCGTCACGGACATGGTGTACAAGTCGCCGCGGGAACCGGTGCCGCGGGCGGAGCACACGCGGCCAGAGAACGTGGCCATCGTCGGCGCCGGCCCGTGCGGGCTCAGCGCGGCCCGTGACCTGGTGCGCGCTGGCTATGGCGTGACGGTGTTCGAGACGCTGCCCGTGGCTGGCGGCATGCTGCGCGTCGGCGTGCCCGAGTACCGCCTTCCTTCTTGGATCATCGAGCGGGAGATTCAGGACATCCTGGACGAGGGCGTGGAGTTGAGGCTGAACCACCGCGTGGAGGATCTGGACACTCTGTTCGAGCAGGGTTTCGACGCCGTGCTCATCGCCGTGGGAGCGCACGTGGGCAAGAGACTGCCCATCCCCGGTGCGGATCTGGAGGGGGTGCTGCTCAACACCATCTTCTTGCGGGAGGTGCGGTTGGGCGAGCCGCCCAAACTGGGCGAGAAGGTGGTGGTGCTGGGCGGCGGCAACGTAGCTTCTGACGTGGCGCGCACCGCCGTGCGGCTGGGAGTGCCGGAGGTGCACCTGGCCTGCCTGGAAAGCCGCGAGAAGATGCCTGCCCATGCGTGGGAGATAGAGCACGCCGAGGCGGAGGGAGTGATCGTGCATCCTGGTCTCTCCTTCCAGCGCATTCTCAGCGATGGCAATAGCCACGTGGCCGGCATCGAATGCCAAAACGTGGCTTTCATGGAATTTGACGCCGAGGGCCGGTTGCACCTGGAGACAGTGCCCGAGTCCGAGCATGTCATCGAGTGCGATACCATCATCTTCTCCATCGGCCAGGCGGCAGGGTTGGCCTGGATCCCCGAGGATGCGGGTGTGGGCGTCACTCGCCGCGGCACGGTGGCGGTCAATCCCAACACCCTGGCGGCCACGCGGCCGGGGGTCTTCGCTGCCGGTGACAGCGTAAGTGGCACCGCCTTCGTGGTGGAGGCGGTGGCCGCGGGCCATCAGGCGGCGGAATCCATTGATCGCTACCTGCGAGGTGAGGAACTGGAGACCGGGCCCAAGCCAGATCTGCCGGTCGTCGAACTCACACCGGAAGATGTGAGGGAGAAGCTGGAGCATGGCGAGATCGTGCGCCAGCCGCGGGTGCGCATGCCCGCGCTGGACGTGGAGACGCGCCGCCGCAGTTTCGCCGAGGTGGAGTTGGGCTACAACGAGGAGCTGGCCCAAAAGGAAGCGGCGCGCTGCCTGGCCTGCGGTCACTGCTCCGAGTGCCTGAGTTGCTGGTACACCTGCGGCGCTGATGCCATCAACCATGACATGGTGGATCGCATCGAGACATTGGATGTGGGGGCGATCATCCTGGCGCCGGGCTACCAGGCTTATGACGCTCGCGTGGCGGAGGAGTTGGGCTTTGGTCGCTATCCCAACGTGCTCACTGCGCTGCAGTTCGAGCGGTTGCTTTCTGCCTCTGGCCCCACCTTCGGCCACGTCAAACGGCTCTCCGATCACGAGCGGCCCCGCAAGATCGCTTTCTTGCAGTGCGTTGGTTCCCGCGATCAGGAGCATGACTACTGCTCGTCCGTCTGCTGCATGTACGCCACCAAAGAGGCCATCATGGCCTGCGAGCATGAGCCCGACACGCAGATCAAGGTGTTCATGATGGACATGCGGGCCTTCAGCAAGGGCTACCTGGAGTACTACAAGCGGGCGCAGCAGAAGTACGGTATCGAGTATGTTCGCTGTCGGGTTTCCGAGCTCAGGGAGAATCCGAAGACTCGCAATCTGATTCTGAGATACGTGGACGAAGGCGCAGTGTCGCAGGGTCGCAGTGTCGCAGAGGGGCACCTGCAATCCGCAATCCGCAATCCGCAATCCGCAATCCGCGAAGAGGAATTCGACCTGGTTGTGCTCTCCGTGGGCGTGGAAATAGCTGAGAGCGCGCGGCAACTGGGCCGCAACCTGGGCATCGAACTGGATGAGCATGGTTTCTGCTGCACCTCACCGTTCGATCCTCTGCGCACCAGTCGTCCCGGCATCTACGCCTGCGGCACCTTCGTCGAGCCGAAGGACATCCCCGAGACGGTGGTGGAGGCGAGTGGGGCAGCGGCCTGCGCCGAGATGCTGCTGGCTACGGCGCGGGGCACTCTGGTGCGGGAAGAGGAGTATCCCCCGGAGCGGGATGTGAGCGACGAGGAGCCGCGTATTGGTGTCTTCATCTGCCACTGCGGTTCCAACATCGCCGGCTTCCTGGATGTGGAAGGGGTGGAGGAGTATGCCAGGACGCTGCCCTACGTGGTGCACGCCGAGCGCAACCTCTATACCTGTTCGCAGGACTCCATTGCTCACATCACCCAGCAGGTGAAGGAGCACGACTTGAACCGCGTGGTGGTCGCTTCCTGCACGCCGCTTACCCATGAGTCGCTATTCCAGGATAGCATCCGCATGGCGGGGCTCAATCCCTACCTCTTCGAGATGGCCAACATTCGCAACCAGTGCTCCTGGGTACATTCGCACGACCAGGAGGCGGCGACAGAGAAAGCTGAGGTCCTGGTGCGCATGGCGGTGGCCCGGGCGGCCCGCCTGGAGCCGCTGCACAAGGTGTCCATACCGGTGCAGAAGAGGGCGCTGGTGCTGGGCGGCGGCGCGGCGGGGATGACCGCGGCGCTCTCGCTGGCCGAGCAGGGCTTCCCCGTGCACCTGGTAGAACGGGAGGGGGAGCTGGGCGGCAATCTGCGGCACATCTATGTGGGTATTGGAGATCGGGGATCAAGTATTGGAGGAAATGATCCCCAAGCGTATTTGCAGGAGTTGGTCGCTCGCGTGGAGGCGGAGCCGCTGGTCAGCGTGCATCTGAACACGGAGTTGGTGGAGCACAGCGGCTACCGCGGGAATTTCACCAGCCGCCTTCGTGGGCTCAACGGTTCGGGCCTCGTTGAGGAATCCGAGGTACGCCACGGCGTGACCGTCGTGGCCACCGGCGGGCAAGAGTATCGGGGGACGGAGTATCTGTACGGCGAAGACCCACGGGTGGTGACGGGGCAGGAGTTCGAGGCATCGCTGGTAGATTGGGGAGCTGGCAGACCGGTAGATATGGAAACTGGCAAGCTTGTGAACTGGGAAACTGGTAGATTGGTAGACCGGCAGGCCGGTGACCAGCCCACTGATCCACCAGACAATATCGTGATGATACTATGCGTGGGCCCCGCCGAGAAATACTGCAGCCGCATCTGCTGCACCACGGCGCTCAAGAATGCCCTGAGGCTCAAGGAGTTGAACCCTGACGCTCGCATCACCGTGCTGTACCGCGACATCCGCACCTATGGCTTCAAGGAGCGGCTGTACACCGAGGCGCGGGAGAAGGGCGTGCTCTTCATGCGCTATGACGATGCACACAAGCCGCAGGTGGAGTTGGTGACCCGCAACACTATACACGTATCACGCACCACGCACCACGCAACACGTGATCAGCAAGCTCTGCAAGTGCGAGCGTGGGAGCCAACATTTGGCGAGTGGATCATGCTGACACCTGACCTGCTGGTGCTCAGCAATCCGATAGTCCCTTCAGAGGGAGCCAAGGAGTTGGCAACGGCGCTCAAGGTCTCCCGCGACCTCGATGGGTTCTTCCTGGAAGCGCACGTCAAGCTGCGCCCGGTGGATTTCGCCACCGAAGGCATCTACGTGGCGGGCCTGGCGCACTATCCGAAGTTCATCAGCGAGGCGGTGGTGCAGGCGCAGGCCGCGGCCGCCCGGGCGGCGACCATCCTCAGCAAGGATACGCTCAGTGTGGGTGGTGTTGTGGCCCAGGTGGATGCTGCGAAATGCACCGCCTGTCTGACCTGTGTGCGGGTGTGTCCCTACAGCATCCCGCGCATCAACCGCGATCTGGTGGGCGTGGGCGGCATTGTGGGGGCGGCGGAGATCGAGGTAGCGCAGTGCCGGGGGTGTGGCATCTGCGTCGCCGAGTGCCCGGCCAGGGCCATCCAGCTCATGCACTACACCGACGAGCAGATGGAGGTAAAGATCGGAGCGCTACTGGATCTGCGGGAGCTGGTGCCGGCGGGGATGGTAGATTGGTAGATTGGTACATTGGGAAGCTGGTCACCAATCTGCCAACGTACCAGACACCGCGTAGTCCGCAGGATTGGCTGTAGAGAGTCCCTCGGATCGGGCGGCGGTCAACAAGTCATTATCTGCTGAGGCGAATATCAAGGGAGGGAGGTCTTCATCCAGTAGCGCTCTATTGAGGACGCAGCCGCAAGCCAGTTGTACTGCATCATATCCGCGTAGCTTCTGACGGTGAGTGAGTTCGATTGCAGGATCAACAATCCGCTGATCGATCCCTACCAACGAATACTGATCTTGGGCGTCATGGATTAGGTCAACGAGGGCTCTCTCGTACTGGTCTTGGGTGACAAAGTTGTCTCGATGCTTGCTGGCAAAGGCAGCGGCAACCTCCACCAGACCAATCTGAACAACAGTGATGACATTGCCGGTCTTGGGGTCACAGATGTCCTCAACCCAGGAAGAGCCAGCCTCGATTACGTAGCGCTTGACCAAGGCGCTGCTATCGAGAAAGTAGGTCTGAGGTGGCCCTGATTCTGGCAGCAGAGCGTACCTCGTTGCTTGATGATGATCTGGCTGAGTGGCTTGCCACCTAGCTTGAGTGGTTTTTGTCGTTGGTGGGGTCTGCTGTTCAGATACTTCCGAGCGATGGCTAGCTCCAATGGCTGGATCAGGTCGGTGCCCTGCAGGGCCTCCAGTATCCGCTCTCGCTGAGTGGGCACTGCTTTGCGCTTGGCCGTTTCCCATTCCCGTAGGCCGACGCTCAGGATGTCCAGCAGATCAGCCTGATATGGGCGCAACTGCCTGGCCAGCTCATCTGGAATTGTCAGTGTGATCGCTTCCATGGCGCATTCTCCTTGACTATCGTACGGGTTGCTCTCGCTCTTCCAGTTCGGTCAGCAACTGCTGGACGACGTTCCATTCGGGGATGGTATCACCGCAAATGCCGCAGACCAGAGCAGGGATACCTTCAATCAGAACGAGAGAGGCTCCTCTTCCGGCTCGTGGGCGGTGATGTGTTCGGTTTAGCTCATCGAATCTCCTTGAGCTGTACCATGGCATGAGATTGGCAAGTCGATTATACCACAGGAGCGGGCTGGAGGGCAAGACTGCGGGAAGCTGACCAATCTACCAGTTCATCGATCCACCAACCTGCCAATCTGCCAATCTACCGGTTTACCAGTTCACCGATCTACCAATCCACCAATCTACCGATGGTTGAGGAAGACCGCATGGCCACAAACTTCGAACCCCAAATCCTCGCCTTTTGCTGCGAGCACTGTGCCTACGCTGCTGCCGACCTGGCCGGCTCTCTGCGATTGCAGTACCCGCCCAACGTCAAAGTGGTGATATTGCCGTGCAGCGGGCGAGTGGAGGTCGTCCAAATGCTGCACGCTTTCGAGCGAGGCGCCGACGGCGTCCTCGTCGCTGGTTGACTGGAAGGGGACTGCCATTACCTGGAGGGTAATGTCAAAGCCAGACAGCGTGTCGAGTACCTGCGAGGCCTGCTAGACGAGATTGGCCTGGATGGCCGACGCGTGCAGATGGTCAATATGTCTTCGGCCATGGGGGCGCACTTCGCTATGGCCGCCACGGAGATGACGGAGCAGGTTCGCTGGCTGGGCCCGAATCCTTTGAAGGAACATGCGGAAACAAGGTCTTCGGAGTCTGTTGGAAAGGCCGAGGTCAATCATGACCACCAAGCCACAGAGCCACAGAGTCTCCGCGAGGACCGGTAAGTGCAGGATGTTCTTCCGTTTTCTTGCAGTCTTCGTGCCTTCGTGGTGAATTGCCGCGCATGCTTCTTCGTGGCCAAGGAGTATCGCAGCAGAGGTCCCACCCGGGAACTGATTCGGGCGGCGGTGGAGTACGTCCGGCAGTAGGGCGGCAAGGTCGTCGAAGCATACTCCACTGTCCCCAGGAGCAGTGGCTGAATGCCGCCGGTGTCTAGCTTCATGAGATTGCCCAGTGTATTTGAACGGGCGTGGTTCATTTGAGATGGCTACTGTCTTCATGAGCTTCCTCGATGCGTCCTACAGTGCCCCGAGGAGGCGCTGCAGTTGACGTCTTTCCGTTAGGGAGGTTCGTATGACGGTTACTGTCGAGTGGTTGCGCTCGTTTGCGCTCTTTGAGAAGCTGAGCGATGCGGAGTTGACGAGGATCGTTCCCCTGAGCCGGAGGGAGGCCCGGGAACGGGGCACCTTCGTCTGCAGGGAGGGGGACAAGGCTGTCACTCTGTATCTCGTCGTGCGGGGCAAAGTGGCGCTGGAGAAGATGATCCGCCTGAGCCCCCGCAGCCGGCCGCGGCCAGCGACGCTGGATATCCTGCAAGCAGGCGATGGTTTCGGCTGGTCCACGCTGGTCGAACCGCACTTTTACACAAAGTCGGCTATCAGCCTGGGCCAGGTGGAACTGCTGTGCATTGATGGGGAGGGTCTGCAACAACTGGTCAGCGAGGACCATCATATTGGATATCAACTGATGGCCAGTCTAACGAAGGTGGTGGCCTCTCGTCTCAAGGATGCGACGGACACCCTGTCCTATTTCGTGTCCATTATCTCGCACGAGTTGAGGGCCCCCATTGCGGCGGTAGATAACTACCTTCAGGTCATGTTGGGTGGCTACACGGGGCCGCTTAGCCAGCGGCAGCAGGTCATGATGGAGCGCTGTTGTGTGCGGCTCCAGGAGCTTTCCGACATGCTGAACAGCATCCTAGATCTGGCGCGCATGAGGCCGGAACAGATCGAGAATGACTTCACGGAACTCTCGCCACAAGAGGTGTTCGTGCTTTCTATGGAAGACGTGCTGCTGCACGCCAAGGAGAAGGACATCAGTCTGCAAATGGACGTGCCGGAGGATTTGCCTAGGATCATCGGCGCCCCCAATCGGTTGCGTCAGGTCTTCACTAACATGTTGAGCAATGCCATCAAATTCACGCCGGCTGGGGGCCAGGTTGTCTTCCGTGTTGAAGATCAACCCGACTATCTGCGAGTGGAGGTGATTGATACTGGTTCAGGCATCGCCTCCGAGCACATGCCCCACATCTTTGAAGCCTTCTATCGTCCTCCGGACACAGAGGAGAAGGGATTGGGCCTGGGGCTTTCCATTGTCAAGCGCATCGTGGATGCTCATCGGGGGAAGATCATTCCCGAAAGCCCCTATCCGCCTGATGGTGAGGGAGGCACACGCATGCTCTTACTCCTGCCCAAGGATCCTCTGGCGCAGCCATTGCAGGAGGCTAGCGAAGTCGCCTATGGCAGCATCGCCAGCTTGCGTTCGATGGTCAAGCAGCCGGAAGCAGAGGAGTA
>CAZPMV010000002.1:0-3104 GCA_964587335.1 uncultured Anaerolineales bacterium | reverse complement strand
TTCCTTGTTTTCTTGTTTCCTTAGTTTCCTTGTCTACTTGTTTCCCTTTGAGAGGAGGAGATCATGACCAAGGCAAAGATTCTTGTGGTGGATGACGATCCCGACATCCGCATCATGCTCAGCACAGTGCTGGAGGTGGAAGGTTACGGCGTGGTCACAGCCAAGGATGGCGTGGAGTGTATGGAGCTGATCCGTGAGACGCAGCCAGACTTGCTAATTCTCGACTTGCTGATGCCGCGCAAGGACGGCTTCACCGTGGTGCGGGAATTGCGAGAGAGCGCCGAGTATGCTGACTTGCCCATCCTCATTTTAACCGCAGTGCCGGAGGAGGCGAGCCGTCGCCGTTACGAGTTGGAGGTGGGAGCCTCCATGCACGTGCAGGACTATGTGGTGAAGCGCATCCGCCCGCCCGAGTTGTTGCGGCGGGTAGAGAAGCTGTTGAAGAAGTAAGGAGGAGGTGACCAGTGGCGAAGGAAGTGGATATCCTGTTGGTTGACGACGACCCGGACTTCGTGGTTGCTACGCGGCTGGTGCTGGAAGAGGCCGGGTATCATGTGCGCGTGGCGCTGAGCGGCCAGGAAGGGCTAGATCTGGCTCGCCTGAAGACGCCGAATCTCATCATCTTGGACGTCATCATGCCTGGGCAGGATGGCTTCACGGTCTGCGAGGTGCTGAAGGGTGATCCGGGACTGCGCCGTGTCCCGGTGATGATGCTTACCAGCTTCGCGGAGCGGGTGTCGGAGACTTCTGTGGCGATGGGGCAGGGAATGATGCTGGAAGCGGAAGACTACGTGGACAAGCCCGTGCGCCCTCCGGAGCTTCTGCGGCGGATCGAAAGGCTACTGGCGCGCCTCAAGCCGCCGGACGAGGCGGGCGGCCCCTAGGGCCAGGAGGTGGGACGATGATCATCACTGAACAGAAGCCGTTGGAGGAGATCCTGGCCATCTTGGAGGGCCACGAGGCGATATTGCTCGTCGGCTGTCCAATTTGTGCCACTAGCTGGGCCACCGGCGGAGAGCTGCAGCTCGCGGAAATGAAGGTCGCCCTGGAGGAGGCAGGCAAGCGCTGTGTGGGCCTGCTGATGCCCGACGAGAGCACCTGTGATCTGCGCTTCACACGGCTCAAGTTGCGCCGGTCCAAGGAGGCACTGGCCCAGGCGGATGCGGTGCTGGTGCTCTCCTGTGGCGCGGGCGTGCAGACTGTCGCCGCGCTGGTGGACGTGCCGACCTACCCAGCTCTCAATTCCCTCTACCTGGCCCGTCTGCAAAGGCTGACCCTTTCGGATGAGCGCTGTCGGCTGTGTGGGGAGTGCGTGCTGGCGGAAACAGGCGGCATCTGCCCGGTGACCCTCTGCCCCAAGGGGCTGGCCAACGGCCCCTGCGGCGGCTACATGGATGGCAAATGCGAGGTGGACAAGGAGCAGGACTGCGCCTGGGTTATGATCCACCAGCGGTTGCACGAGCTGGGCCAGGGTGAACGTTTCCAGGAGATCCGTGAGCCCAAGGACTGGAGCAAGGCCCGCCATCCGCGGCGCACTGACAAGCGGGCCCTCCAGCCTAAGCGGAGGAGAGGGGGTGGGGGATGAGCCGACTGCAAGCTGCACTGGAAGCGGGTGAGTTCGTGGTCACGGCCGAAATCGGCCCGCCTAAAGGGGTTGACGTCACCGAATTGCTGGAGACGGCCGAGCTACTTCGCCACCACGTTGACGCCATTAACGTCACCGACCAGCAGAGTTCGGTGATGACGCTGGGCTCGCTGGCTGTCAGTTGCCTGTTGCAGGAACGGGGCATTGAGTCAGTCTACCAGGTGACCTGCCGCGACCGCAACCGCATTGCCCTGCAATCGGACCTGCTCAGCGCCCACGTGCTGGGCATCGAGAACATCCTTTGCCTGACCGGCGACTACACGACGCTGGGCGATCACCCCCAGGCCAAGCCGGTGTTCGATTTGGATTCGGTCACCTTACTGCGGACAGTGGAGACACTACAGAGCGGGCAGGATTTGGCCAGTAAGCCGTTGAAGGGTTCCCCTCGCTTTTTTGCTGGCGCGGTGGTGAGCCCGGGCTCCAATCCGTTGGAACCGCAGATCGCCAAGATGGAAAAGAAGGTGCGTGCCGGGGCCAAGTACTTCCAGACTCAGGGGGTCTACGACGCGGAGCAGTTTGCCCGCTTCATGGAGCAGGTGGAGCATCTGAACGCGCCGGTGCTGGTGGGCATCATCCTGCTGAAGTCGGCGGGTATGGCTCGCTTTATGAACCGCAACGTGGCTGGGGTGCACGTGCCGGATCATCTGGTCGAGGAGATGGCGGATGCGGAGGATCGGGTGAAGACGAGCATTGGGATCGCCGCTCGTCTGATTCGAGAGGCGAAGGACATTTGCCAGGGGGTGCACATCATGTCCCTGGGCTGGGAGCGGCACATCCCGACCATCCTGGAGGCGGCGGGAGTGTAGGCTAGGAGTTCACCCGTTCGCAGTTGACGGAGGACGATCTGGACTGGCTGGGCGGATTGCCGTTGCAGCAGCGGGTGAGCCTGGGCGGGGCAAGCTTTCATCTGGTGCACGCCGCGCCTACTGAACCGCTGAGCAAGCGTTTGCATCTGCTGATGGCGCGGGAAGCGACGCTGGAAGCGGAACTGGCGGAGGTTGAGGCGGACGTGCTCTTCGTGGGGTACACGCACGTGCCTGGCCTACGCGAAGTGGGCAAGACGATCATCGTCAATCAGGGGAGCCTGGGCCAGCCGCGCCACGGCAGGCCGCGGGGTACCGATGCTGTCCGGCTGGATGGCGAACTGGCCATCCGCCACCTGCACTGCGATTTCCGGGCCACACAGCGCAATTAGCTCACTTGTCCCTCGATCCCGAGTTGGTACAGGATCTGCAAACCATCCTGGAACGGGGCGGCCTGTAGCATTCAAGATATCGCAGAGGACAACGAAATCGCTGCGGCATGGAGCTTTCAGGCTCAACGCCGCAGCGTGCTTGTTTCGGCTTCTTCCGCTGACTTCACTCATCTCCTGTCGGAGCCAACTCTAGTTGCCGACGATAGAGCTGGCTGTAGAGCCCCCCTCGCTCCATCAGTTCGTGATGGTCACCCACCTCGATGA
>CAZPMV010000001.1:28893-39260 GCA_964587335.1 uncultured Anaerolineales bacterium | reverse complement strand
TGGTCTACGAGCGAGATCCCGCCTGCCTCGACCCCGTCGAGATTCAGCTCTACGAGGGGCTGGACTGGTTCTGGTACTATAGCATTGGACAGTATGCCTCCGAAGTGGAGGCCTACTTCTTCGAGCCAGCGCCCTACGACCGTACCTTCAGCGTGACATTCAGCTACGCCGGCGCGGATTCTGAGATGTCTGACTGCCGCGACGGGACGATTTGGTACGCCAGCGGCATAGGAGCCGCTCCTGCACAACTCCTAGAGAAGGTGTGGCCTAGCACGTACGGTGTCAACGGCGGCCAGTTGGTGGCCGACGGTGCTTTCTCGCCCTCGCCTGCCTGCACGCCAGCCTTCTATCCGCCGGCAACGAACCTGGAGGGTGGCTACATTAGCGGCGAGTGGTCTGTGGCCACGCTGGACGTCACCGTGCCTGCTGGCGCAGAGTGGATCGCCTTCCAGATGGAATCGGAAGAGTTCCGCGATGGAGCGCTGGTCGAAGGCGAAAGCGGGAGCTGGGTCGGCAACGTGCTGGAAGTCCCCTTGCCCACCCCCGATGTCACGGTGACCAAGGATGATGGCGTGAGATCCGTTGAGCCGGGTGACACGCTCACCTACCTCATCAACTACGCCAACATAGGCGATCGCTATGCCAACGACGTGGTGATCGTGGACACCATTCCCGAGCGTACTTCCTACGTGGACTGCTACATCCCCTTCGGAACCTGCAGCGAAGCGGGTGGCGTGGTGACCTTCGAGCTGGGCACCGTGGATGCTGGCGCCAGCGGCACTGTGCAAGTGACGGTGGAACTGGATCCCATCTACCCCTGCGGTGATACTCCGATCACCAACGAGGTTACCATCTCCACATCCACGCCCGGGGACGACCCGAGCAACAATGCTGACGAAGACACGGACATCGTCACGGCCTACGTAACGGTGGACATCGAGAAGAGCGCCGCACCGGAACCGGTGGAGGCGGGCGGTCAACTCAGCTACACCCTGGACTGGACGGTGGGTGGCAATTGCTGGGCCGAGAACACCACCATCACCGATGCTGTGCCGCCACTCACCACTTTCGTGAGCTGCGAGTCTGCGGCCGACTGCTCCGAGAGCGGCGGTACAGTGACCTGGAACCTGGGGCAAGTCACGCCTCCTGACAGTGGCACTGCCACCTTCGTAGTGGACGTGGATACGTGCCTGCCCGACGGTACGCTCATCGACAACACTGCTGCCATGTTCGAGGATAGCGGTGAGTACGATGACGACACGGTGACCAGCACGGTGCACGCGGATCACGAGTTGAACATTGACAAGGTCGGCGACCCGAAGCCAGTGATGAAGAACGATCCTCTGACCTACACCATCCTCTGGGAGATCACGGGCAACGAGCCGGCGCCCAATGTGATCATCACCGATCTTGTGCCCGACGGCACGACGTTCGACAGCGCCACGGGTGGGGGTGTGCATGACCCGGCAACCAACGTGGTGACCTGGAACCTGGGTGACTTCTGCCCGCCAGCCAACGGCAGCATGAGCTTCACGGTCATCGTGGATCGCTATCTGGTGGACCCGGCGGAGATCAGCAACACGGCGGTCATCTCCGATGACGATCCCGGAACCGACCCTGCCGAGGATCAGGATATCACGCCGGTGATTTTCACCAGCGAGATCGGCGACCTGGTCTGGTTCGATATCAATGCCAACGCCGTGCAGGATGCAGGCGAGGCTGGCATGCCCGGCGTGGTGCTGAACCTGTACGATGCCGGCGCGGACGGCGTCTGTGGCACAGCCGACGACATGTGGCTGGATACCCGCACGACCGACTCCGCCGGAGCGTACATGTTTGACCTGCTGCTTGAGGGTGACTACTGCGTGAACGTGGACCTGGCGACTGTGGCAGCAGACCACTTCCTCACACCCGGGATGTCGATGCCACACGGACCCATCGCTCTGGCTCCGGACCTGGACCCCGATGAGCAGTACATGGACGCCGACTTTGGCTTCTATCCGGGTGGCTCCATCGGCGACTACGTGTGGCTGGACGCCAATGGCGACGCTGTGCAGGATGCCAGCGAGAATGGCATCGCCGGCGTGGTGGTGAACCTGTACGAGGCTGGCCCCGACGGTATCGGCGGCACAGCGGACGACATACTGGTAGGCAGCGCGACCACCGATGCCAGCGGCTTCTATCTGTTTGATCCACTGCCGATGCGTGTCTACTGGGTGGACGTGGTTGAAAGCACGCTGCCAGCGGACGTCTTCCTGAGCCCTGGCATCGTTGAGCCGCTCCTAGTGAACCTGGGCCCCGGTGAGGACTACCTGGCCGCCGACTTCGGCTACTACCCAGGTGGCTCCATCGGCGACTTCGTCTGGCTGGATGAGGATAGGGACGGTGAGCAAGATGCGGGCGAGCCAGGCATCGCTGATGTGGCGGTGAATCTGCTCGCCGCCGGTGCGGACGGCCTCTGCGACACCGCCGATGATGTGCTGCTGGATAGCGACGTCACCGATGCCGACGGCCTGTACATCTTCGACCCTCTGCCCATCGGCGCCTACTGCGTAGGCGTGGATGAAAGCACAGTGCCAGTGGGCTTGAACCTCAGCTTCGGCATCCAGGAGCCGCACGGCCCCATCAACCTGGGCGCATGGGAGGACTACCTGGACGCCGACTTCGGCTACGCCTGGCCCGAGATCGTCATCACCAAGGCTGTGGACAAGGAGTACGTACACCGCCACGAGGACCTGACTTTCACCGTCACGGTGAGCAGCGAAGGCCCCGGACCTGCGGATGGTGTGGTGGTCACGGACGAGATCAGTGAGTACCTCGAGTACATCCGGCTGAACACCACCAAGGGCACGGCTGTGTGGAACAGCGGCACGCGGACGGTCAGCGCCCACATCGGCTGGCTGGATGAGGGCGAAGAGGTGACCATCACCATCACCGGCCGGGTGATCGACATCCCCACCGCTGATCTGCCCAAGACCATCTACGACATGGCGGTGGTAGACTTCACCGGCGGGCCTGGGCCAGAGGAGTCGAACCAGACCGAGACACTGGTGGTCTACTTCGCTCCGGGCGAGATCCCCGAGCCGAGCACCATGCTCTTGATGGGAAGCGGCTTGCTGAGCTTGGTTGGGTACGCACAACTGCAACTGCGGCGACGCCGCCGGGAGGAAGAGTAGACGTTCCTCCATCAACGAGTGAGCAGACCTGAGCGCTCACAGAATCAGAAGTAACAGAACGTCCCCCAGTGAATGTCACTGGGGGACGTTTTCTGCGTACAGCCTTCTCCAGTTCCCCGGTCCCTTTGCTCCTTTGTCCCTTTGCTCCCCTGTCCCTCTCTGATCACCGCGCGTCGGTGAAGAACTCCTGGATGAATGTTTTCTCCAGTAGTACGGTTTCCTCAATGCTACCCTCCAACGGTGCGGTCACCTTGAACAGCACCGTGCCCCCCGCAGGATCGCGTCCGAAGTCGGGCCATAGGAAGAAGTAGAGGACAACGTGCGTTGCCCCGCCCTTGTTGGCGACAACCTTCAAAGCATAGAGCTCGCCATCGCCCACGGGAATGGGCTCCGAGGAGACGTCGGTCTGCCACCCGTCGGCGGCATAGCAAATCTGCGGCGGGTGAAAGCTCTTCGACTTGCGGCTACCGATGAGGCTGAACCAGAGGCTGCGCCCACCGGCCTGCTGGTAGCGGCGAAAGACGTAATGCTCAGGCTCTAGGAGAATGAAGACCTCCAGGTTCGTCTGCGGCACGTCCTGCCCCTGCCAGTCGCCGATGTCCAGCGGCAGATCGTTCAGGTTGGGGCCCAGGCGGAAGTCGTAGCCCGTGCGCAGTGCCCGCTCGCGCTCCGTGCGTCGCCAGTTGTCGATGTCGGCCACGAATTGGAAGCCCTGTTTGGCGCGCGCACGGCTCAACAGTGTCTCCCGCTGGGCAATGAGCAACGCTACCAGCACGGCCACGATCAGCAGGGCGAGAACTACAAGATATCGGCGCGTATCTCGCGACATTGGAATGCTCGGCTCAGCAGAAGCAGCAAGGCAAAGGCAAACAGAAAGAAGACGAAACCGGAGTAGTCATGATAGTAGGTCATCCCGGCGCCAGCCCCCCAGGCGTCGGCCACCCACAGCAAGGAAGCCACGCGGAAGATATTGCCGAGGATAGCCACGGGAATGGCCGACAGCACCAGCAGCAGGCGGCCCCACCACGGTCCATCAAGCATATAGATGAAGATGGCCACCAGCGTGAAGAGGGCCACGATGGAGCGTAACCCGCTGCATTGCGCCCCAACCACCAGGTCCACGTTAGGCAAGGTGACCTGGGCGCCACGAACCGTGACGTCCACGCCGACGACCCGCGCTACAGCGGTCGAGCAGCTTCCAGTGAGGAGTTGCAGCGGCAAGCTGGCCCTTTCCACAAACGGCAGCGGTACCATGAAGATCAGGAAGCCAATGGGAAAGGTCAAGCGTCGCAGCCCCCGTGTACCCAGGAAGAACCAGGCCAACCCAGCCAGCAACACGATCAGCGCCAGCGCCGCCAGGAAGTAGGCCTTGTTCAACAGGGCAATCAGATAGCCGACCAACCCCAGGCTCAGAGGGATCAGACCAACGTTGGCAGGCTTACGCTCGCCCCTTGGCCATTGCCGCCAGGCCAGAAAGGCAGATATGGGCAGCACCAGCCAACCGTGAGAGTAGTAGTCGTTGCCCAACCACTCGCTGACCAGCCAATACAGTATGGGATAAGAAAGCGCCAGCAGCACCCCCACCAACGCAGCCGCCAACGCCGCACGTTTGTCGAATGTCATCAGTCCTATCCTCACCCCTCGCCGACGACTAGCTCGTAGATGCGCTGCAGTTCCTCCTCCGAGTAGAAGCGGATCACCAGTTTGCCGCCCCGTTTGGAGCGAGTCAGGGCAACCTTGGTGCCCAGAGCAGTGCGGAAGTGCTCTTCTAAAGCTTGAGTCTCAATCTTCCAGGCTTCCTCGAGAGCGTCTTCTTCCTCCCTCGCTCCCTGTGCCTCCTTCTCCGCGCGCTCCAGTGTGCGACGGACCAGTTCCTCAGTCTGTCGGACACTGAGGTTGCGGCGCTGCACCGCGGCTAGTGCGGCGAGTTGCGCTTGAGGCGTGGGAAGTCCTAGCAGCGCACGAGCATGGCCTTCGCTGATCTTTCTCGCCAGAATCGCCGACTTGATCTCCTTGGGTAACCGCAGCAGTCGTAGGGTGTTGGCCACTGCCGTCCGGCTCTTGCCCACTTCCTCGGCCACTTGTTCCTGGGTCAGTCCGAACTCGATCATCAGCATACGGTAGGCATTCGCCGCCTCCAGCGGGTTCAGGTCAGTCCGCTGCAAATTCTCCACCAGCGCCCACGCCAGCTTCTGCCGAGAGGTAGCCTCTTTGATGATAACAGGAACGTTGGAGAGTCCAACCATCTGTGCTGCCCGCCAGCGCCGCTCTCCAGCCACCAACTGATACTCTGTCCCTTCTCCATCTTCTTCCGCATCTCGGGTGACGATGAGCGGTTGGATGAGGCCATGTTCACGGATGGAATCGGCCAACTCAGTCAGTGCTTCGGCGTCCATGGACTGACGCGGCTGCAGAGGGTTGGGGGCGATGGCCTCTACCGGAACTTCCAACACGCCGCCCGTCTGATCCGGCACTTCGGATGGCTCGGCGGGGATGAGCGCACCAAGACCGCGTCCCAGTCCTCGTTTGGTAGTGGGCATAGCATCACCTCGGGGTTGGAGGAGTGAGATTCTCCTCTTGCTGAATGAATTCTTGCGCCAGTGCTGCATACGCCTGCGCCCCAGCAGAGCGAGGCGCGTAGGTAAGAATCGTCTGACCGTAACTGGGAGCTTCGCCCAGGCGCACGCTGCGGGGAACCACCGTTCGGAACACCTGCCGCGGGAAGTGATGACGCACCTCGTCGACGACCTCTTTGGCCAAGTTGGTGCGGGCATCGAACATGGTCATCACGATCCCCGCCACGCGCAGGCGAGGGTTTAGGTTATCTCTCACCAGTTGAATGGTGTGCAGCAAGTGACTGAGGCCCTCCAGCGCCAGATACTCGCACTGAATGGGAATGATCACGCCGTGATCGGCTGCAGTGAGGGCATTGACCGTCAACAGCCCCAGGCTGGGAGGCGTGTCTATGAAGACGTAGTCGTAGCGCGGCAGAACGGGCCCCAGCGCCTCGCTCAGCAGCCACTCCCGTTGGATGATGCTCACCATCTCCACCTCCGCCCCGGCCAATTCCGGGGCCGAGGGCGCCAAAGCCACTGACGGTTGTTCAATAGAAATAGTGATATCCGATATTGGAACGTGGCCGATGAGTACATCGTAGAGAGAGTGCTCGAGGTTAGGCCAATCCACGCCCATGCTGCTGGTGGCATTGGCCTGTGGGTCCGCATCCACGACGAGCACCCGCCGTCCAGCGGCTGCTAGATAAGCCCCCAGGCTGATGGCCGTGGTCGTCTTGCCCACTCCTCCTTTTTGGTTGGCAAAGGCGTAGACTCGGGTCATGATCACTCACTGCTCGTTGGCGTAGGGCGTAGGCGATGGCGAATGGCCCATGGGACATGGGTCTGCCATCAACCACATTGTAGCATACTCCTGCCAAGTGGTCAAGGGGAGAGAGTAGAAACAAAGCGAGGCGGCCACCACAGGCCGCCTCGCTTCCAATCTATCGCCTTCTCAGCGAGGAATGATAGTCACCTTGCGGCTTTCTCCCTCGCCGATGCTCTGGGTCGTCGCGTCAGGGTGATCTCGCAGGGCGATGTGCACGAGGCGTCGCTCGCGGGCAGGCATCGCTTCCAAGGCCACCACGCGGCCGGTAGCGACCGCACGCTCTGCCATGCGCAGTGCCAATTCCCTCAGCATGCGCTCGCGCCGCGCCTTGTAACCCTCCACATCCACCACCAGGTTGATCCAACGATGGATATGATTGTTGACCATCAGGCGCATGAGGAACTGCAACGAGGCCAGCGTTTCGCCCCTGCGACCAATGAGGATGCCCAAATCCTTGCCGACCACATCCAATGTCAGCGGTGGTTTTTCCCCTTCCTCCGCAGCGCCATAGCGGGTTATCACCTGGGCCTGTACCCCAAGATGGTCTAGCATATCTGAGAGCAGATTCTTGGCCAGCGCAGCGGTCCCTTCGCTGCCCACTTCTTCCATTTCTTCCATCGCTGCTTCTGGCGCGACGGCAACCGCCTCCTCGGGTTCTGCCGCTTCCTCCACAACTACGATCTCCTCTGCCGCCACTTCCTCTGCGATCTCTTCCTCCACTCGCCTGATGCGTTCGTCTTCGACGGTTGGGAGTTGCAGCCGCGGCGTCAGGCGCACAATGGCATCCTCAGCACCAATGCCCAGCACGCCTCGACTGCCAGGGTGTAGCACTTCAATGTCTACCTGGTCGCGCCTCAGGCCCAGCTCCTCTAGCCCATTATCAATAGCCGTCTCTATATTCCTGCCGTGGATTTCAACGGACTTATCTGCGGATGTCATCATCACTACTTCCTTCTCCTGTTCTTCCTTCCCCTGGGAGCCAAAGGCTTGTCGCCGGCAGTCATTTCCATTTCCAGGGATGGGGCTTCAGCTCCAATCCCCAGCACTTTGATCTCTGCTTCAGGCACTCCCAGGGTCATGGCGCGCTGCCTGTTTGATCCAGTATGCATAGTTGCCAGAGGAGAGACCTGCGGCATCAATGACGTTCGCCAACTGCGTTTCGTCAGCAGAAGCCAAGTCGGTAAACGTAGCGATACCCGCAGCGGTCAGCACGGACGCCGTCTTGTCTCCGATGCCCTTGATGAGGGCCAGGTTGTCACCTGCCACAGCCGGCGCTTCGATCTCCGCCTTCCGCGCTTTCGCCTCAATCTTGGGTGTCTCCGCCGCGGGGTGGACGGTCCTGAGTGTGAAGTATTGCTGAACCAGACTCAGCACGTTGGACACCACCCAGTACAGCGCCAGCCCAGAAGGCACACCCAGCGTGATCCAGCCAAACATGATAGGCATGATGAGCATCATCTGTTTCATCATTCCCTGCTGGGGATCGTCACTGCCGGCCGAAGTGGTTTGAGTCATCTTCTGCACCACCAGTTGCGTGACGACCAACAGAATGGGCAGGATAAGATAGGAGATGAGTTGAGTCCAGTCCTTGGCCTGCCATGCCTGAGTCAGCCATGCCGTCCCCACCGTCGCATCGGGGAAGGAAAGGTCGGGGATCCAGAAGAAGCGTTGATTCACCAACTCGCCGAGGCCAGCCAAGCGATAGAGCGCGTTATAGAGGCCAATAAGGATGGGGAACTGGATGAGAAGTGGGAGACAGCCGCCCATGGGGCTGACCCCGGCCTCCTTGTAGAACTCCATTTGCTTCTGCGCCAGCGTCTCGCGGTCCTTGGCGTACTTCTTCTGCAGTTCCTGCAACTGCGGTTGCAGGAACTGCATGGCCTTCGTGGACTGCATCTGCTTGATCGTCAGCGGCAGGGTGACGAGCTTGATGATAATGGTGAAAACGATGATGGCCCAACCGTAGCTGTAGGGAATGCCTGCATTGTCTATTAGCTTGTTGAGGAACATCAATGCTTCAGTCAAAGGAAAGACCACCAACGCCTGCCACGCGCCTTCTGCCGGGGCCTCGGGGTCAATGGGGCCCCGCTGGGCACCGCAGCCGCCCAGCAGCAGGGCAGCCAGGATCAACACCAGAACCAAACCAATCTTGCGTTTGTGCTTCATAAAATTCGACTACCTCTCAGTGAATGGTAACCTTCTGAAGGTCCGCTCAGGGCACCGGGTCGTATCCCCCCGGATTCCAAGGGTGGCAGCGCACGATGCGCCGCAGGCCCAACCATCCCCCCTTCAGCACACCGTAGCGTTGGATGGCTTCGTAGCTGTATTCGGAACACGTAGGGGTGAAACGACAGCTCGGAGGCAACGCGGGGGAAATGAAACGCTGGTAACAGCGGATCAACGCCAACACAACCTGTTTCATTGCTCTTGCCGCCACAACCTGGCCCGCCGCAGCAGAGTTGCACAGGCTGTTGCCACCTCTTGATAGCTGGCCTCGGCGATGGGCGCACGAGCGACAAAGACCAGATCCCATCCCACCTCAATGTACTGCAAATGAAGACGTGCTGCTTCCCGCATCAGCCGCCGAGCTCGATTTCGGGCCACCGCCTTGCCCACACGGCGGCTGGCGGTGAATCCGAAGCGGCTGTAGGGCAAGTCGTTGGACAAAACGCAGAGCACGAGGAGTGGATGAGCCCACGAGCGTCCCTCTTTCCGCACCTGTCGGAAGAGGGCTCCGTCTCGGAGTCGTTGGTACCGCTTCACCTCACACCGTGAGTCGCTTGCGTCCTTTCCGACGGCGCGCCTTGATCACTCGGCGGCCACCAGGCGTGCTCATGCGATGCCGAAAGCCATGCACTCGTTTGCGTCGCCGCACTTTGGGTTGATACGTTCGCTTAGGCATAACCGATATCTCCTGGAATCACGGCCGGCGATGAGGAAACAGCGCCCCCGTGCTGATTCGTAGCACAAAAGCGGGGAGGAAAGAGATGTTCCTCCCCTACCAGAACACTGCTATTATACCCCCGCTTGCAGTTCTGTGTCAAATCGTCCGGTGGCGGCTGGCAGGGTGTAAGGAAGTTCTCAGGCCCGTGGAAGCAAGGTCATCGCCTCGCTGTCGAGAGCAAGGCAAACCGTGTGGCCAAGAGGCGGAAGGTCAGTTGCCTCCGCTATCTCGAATTCCAGCTCCACATCTCCCTCATGCCGCAAGCGCAGACGATGAGAGCTACCACGAAAGGAACAAGCCACCAGTGTGCCGCAGATGAGGTTGATGCCCCCTGTTGCTTCGCACGATGGCGCCGGCCTGGCTGCCTCAGGCCGGATTACCAGCGTGACTTCGTCGCCGACGCGAATCCCGCCTGCCTCTGGCGGATCGAGGGTCAACGTGCCCACAGTGGTAGCAATCTCCAACGCCGGAGTGATCGCCGTTGTGCGGCCAGGCAGCAGGTTGTTCAGTCCCAGGAACCGGGCCACGAACTCGCTAACAGGCCAGCGGTACACTGCCTCCGGCGTGCCCTCCTGCACAATGCGACCTTCCTGCATGATGAGCACGCGGTCAGATACGGCAAAGGCCTCCTCTTGATCGTGGGTCACGTACAGCGTCGTCACTCCCACTGCCTTCAGGATAGCCCGCAGTTCGCCCATCAGCCCCTCGCGCAGGGTGCGGTCGAGCGAGCCCAGAGGTTCATCCAGCATGAGCAGGAGCGGCCGCGGGGCCAGGCTGCGGGCCAGCGCCACCCGCTGCTGCTCGCCGCCGGAAAGCTCGTAGACCTGGCGATGCTCGTAGCCCTGCAGTCTCACCAGGTCCAACAT
>CAZPMV010000001.1:9433-28793 GCA_964587335.1 uncultured Anaerolineales bacterium | reverse complement strand
GCAAACTCCTCCTGGCAGTACAGCCCACAACCTTGCAGGGACATGACCCTCAACGAGCTCAGGGCCTCCGGATGCGGAAGCCCTGAGTTCGTTGGCAGCACCAGAGCAATGCTAATGCCAATACAGAGACAAGAGCTCGCTGGCTGTGCTGACGCCAGCGGAGGACCTGAGCTGAGAGCGATCAGACAGGTTGTCACTCGGCCAGCGTGCGCAAGGTCAGAGCTACGATGCGGCCCGTCTTGGTCAGCTTGAGCAGATCCACTCGCTCCGGCGTGTCGTCGGGGTGATTGGCGTCATCCTCGCTGCCGTCCCAGGTGAGCAGACCGGCCGGCACATCCCGCTCCTGGAATGGGGTCTGGTCGCTGACCTCCACCGCCGTGCCGAAATCCACCCTTCCGCCGACCTGTGCGGCACCTTTCTCCAGATGCGCACGCAGCAGCGCCTCCCGTGTAAGGTCGCCCTCCATGGTCAGGAAGAAGCCACGACCAGCTCCCACAGCGTCCAGATGCAACACGCCCACTATCTTCAACAGTGGTAACAGAGGATGGGCGACGTAATGCAAAGAGCCTAGCTGGCCGAACTCCTCGGCACCCCAGGCGGCGAAGAGTACGCTGCGACTGGGCTGGACACCGGACTGTTGCCAGAGGCGGGCCACCTCCAACAGCACACCCACACCAGAAGCGTCGTCGTCTGCGCCGGGATAGAGCGTGCCATCGGGGCTGCGGCCTACGTGATCGTAATGGGCACTGAGGATGACCAACTCGTCAGCGAGGTCAGGGTCGCTTCCGGGGATCAATCCCAACACGTTGGCCGTCGTCGTCGGCTGAGGTGGTTCCAGCGGCACCACCATCTCTGCCTGCAGACGCAGTGGCAGTGCTGGCGGAGAGGCGTTGAAATCGGCCATCGTGTACCCTGCTTCATCTATCAGCCGCTCGAAGCTGTTCCGGGTCATCTCCAGCACTGGAATGGTCTCGGTGAAGATCTCGCTCAGAGCGAGCGGCATACGGCGCTGTAGCTCCGATTCTTGTACATCGGTGACCAGCAGCAGCCCGCCAGCGCCATGTTCGATGGCTCTCTGCACTTCCAGCCTTGTGCTGCCAGGGACTCGGCGCAGGACGATTTTCCCGCCCAGGTCCATGCCGCCGTAATCATCGTCCCGCACCCAGACTAGCTTTTCCGCCGCCGTCCCGCCGCCGGCGGCGCCAACCATCACCTCTCGGAAGTCACGACCGTAGGCCAACTCGCTCAGGGCCTGACCCCCGTCCAGCCACAGCCTCAGACGGGACAGGTCAATGGACAGCGTACGGGTGAACGCGAAGTGCTGGAGGTACGTGCCATCGTCGCCTGCTGGTTGCAGGCCCAGGGCGGCGAACTGCTCGGCCACGTAATGGGCTGCCGCCTCGCCGCCGGGGGTACCTGACTCCCGTCCATCGTAGACTGAGCTGGCCAACTCCCGCACGTGCGCCAATGCCGCCTCGCCATCGAAGGTCAGAGCATCTTCCGCCCACTGTGGCGGAACGTGCCCGCGGGCCGCCGACTCATGCCATGCTTCCTCGAACTCGGCAAACGTCATCCCCAGAGCAATCCCAAAGGCCGTGTTGAGTTCTTCCCCCTCGCTCAGCGAACGCACCAACTCGTTGAGCGCCGCCTGGCCATGCGTGGTGACGAGATAGCTCGCTGCGTCTCGCACCGCACCGTAGGCCAAGTCGGCCTGCGTGGAGTCGATCTGCTCGAAGGGAGGCAGCTCCGCCAGCGACAGCAACTGACCGTTTTTGGCTGCTCTCTGTACCCTCAAGATTCGCCGCGCGGCGAGATAGCCGCTTTGCGGGGCTATCCGGGATTCCTCTACCCGACCGATCCCTTCACATAGCCAGTCCACCTCCAAGCCTTGCTGCGCCAGCAGATGGCGAGCAAAACTGTACGCCAACCTCCCGCGGTAATCGGTTGCGTCGCCACCCTCGTCCACGAGGATTTTCATCGCCTTGCCTGGCACCTCGCCTGGCTCAGCCCAACTGTTCACGTCGTTGGATACAGAGGTGGCAATGGACAAACGGAAGGCCGCGGCCTGGTCGTACAGCTTAACCTCGGTAGGGGCATCAGGCACTATCTCCAGATCGCCCGTCTCGCGGGCGTAGATCTCCTCCAGGTGCGGCAGGAGAGCCTGCACCAGCGTTGCCAGCCGCAGCGGGTGACGGACCACAAAGTGCTCGCTGCTCACCGCCTCCAAGGGGACGCCAGCGTAGAACCACCGCTCGCCGCGCTGGTGCAGCGCTACCTCGTAATTTGCCCGTCGCTCCGTTCCCTCCGCAAGTTGATAGCGCAGCCTGAACACCGCCAGCGCGCCATCGTCGGTCAGGGCCAGCAACTGCCCCTCCAACTCGAAGGTGTGCAGGGGATGCTCGCTCAGGTCGGCGAACCAGTGGCGCTCCTCTTCCAGCAACGTACCGTCCTCGGGATCCACGGTAGCCAGGAAAGCGTCGGCGTCGGAGGTGGCCACCGCCGCCTGGCGAGCGGTGAGCAGGGCCTGGAGCCCTTGCTCCGCTCCCGCCAGGCGGGACCTCCAGCCATTCTGCCAGGCGGCGTCGAACTCCCCGGTCGAAATGGACAACACCTGGTCGAAGGCTGCATCCAGCGACAGCCCGCTACCCAAGGCCGCCGCCAGCCGTCCGGCGGCGTCACTGCCATACTGGTCGAGCAGATAAGCGGTCATGGCCCAAGCCTGAGCGCGCCAACGGTTCAGATTTGAAGGGGGGACGGACGAGGATGAGACATCGCGCTGCGCGGGGATGTCAGCCAAAGGCGTGGCCTCGTCCTCGTTCAGGATTCCCTGCAGCCTCGGCAGGTGGATGCGCTGGAAATCCAGTGGATCGGCGCTGGCCTCCCCCACCAACGGCAGTCCGGCCCAGAGCCAGGGAGCCTGTGCTTCCTCCATGCCCGTCTGCGCCAAGGCCAATTGCGTCAGCGTGGTAGTGAACAACTGCGTGCGGGTTAGATCATTCGTCACCACCAGCCGAGCGCCATTTCCATCAACCCAGGCCTTGGTGGATAGGGGCAGCGCTGGCGACACAGCCACCCGCAGATCATCGGCCTTGGAGTAGAGCTCCAGGCGATTCTGGGAGGGGGTGTGGAGGTGTGGGAGTGTGGAGGTGTGGAGGGCGGGAAACAGTGTCTTGGCGGTTTCCAGCACTGAAGCCGCCAACTCTTCCATCTCCTCCTCGCCTGGCGGATAGGCGACGGTGAAGCGCTCGCTCGTCAGTTCCGCCAGGGCCGGGCCGGCGTAGCGCCAGCCCTCGGACGTGCGACGGAAGTGCGCCGTGCCGCGCACGGTGCGCGGTATCCCCTCATCTTCCTGCGCGAAGCTGATGCTCAGTGTCGCCGTGGCCACATCGCGGGCGGCAACGATGTCCGTGACGCGCAAGTTCACGTCCTGCAGCCCGTGGGCCTGCTTATCGTCCCACCAGAAACCATCGGCAGCTTGCTGGTCGGCATCGGACGTGGCGAGAAAGCGCGCCAGATTGCCGGCGGCGATGGCCGCTTCTCGCTCTTCCACCAGATCGCGAATATTCGGTTCGGCCGAGGCCAGACTGAGCAGCGCCAGGTTGGTCAAGCGGCCGGCGGCAGCCAACTGCTCCGGCTGGATGGTCTGGGGCAGGTCGGAGGGGCGGTGGTAGTAGGGATCGTCACCGTAGTCCCAGATGAGCATGCTGGCAGGCACGCCGGCTTGTCGGAAGGGCACGTGGTCGCTGCGGCCATGGTCGGTGACCGTGGTGGTGATCCCCAACGACGACGCCATCGCCTGCAGCTTCGTTGCCAGCGCTCCGGGACCATCAATCATCAGCGTGTCTCCCTTGCCGCCCACCATGTCGAGCTGGATCATGGTCACAGTGGTCGTGAGCGGATAGCGAGGCTGCCTGACGTAGTGGATGGCACCCCACAGCCCCTGCTCCTCGGCGTCCCAGGCTCCGAAGAGCACGGTGCGGTCGGGGACGTAGCCAGCCTCCTTCCAGGAGCGAGCGATTTCCAGCAGCGTGGCCACGCCCGAGGCATTGTCGTTAGCCCCGTGCCACACCGCGCCGGGCACCGTCTGGCAGTACGGGCTGGTTTGAAACCCGCCCGTACGTGGCGGCGGGCAGCGCTGCTCGTCGGGATCGCGGCCCAGATGGTCGTAATGGGCGCCGATGATCAGCACCTCGTCGGCGTGTTCTGGATCACCACCGGGGAAAACGCCCAGCACGTTGCGGCCCACTACCTCCTCCCGTTGTTCGAGTGATGAGTTCAGCACGGCGCGGGTGGGAAGATGCACACTCTCAAACTCGATAGTGAGGTCAGCGAGCGTCAGCCCTGTACCCTGCAGCAGGTCTTCCACCACCTCCGGCGAGACGGCGAAGGAGGGAAACGTCACGGGAACCCACGACTCCCGATAGCGGCCAAAACGATCAAAGGGCTGCTCGGTGGGGTCACGCCACAGCAACAGCCCAGCTACGCCATGTTCGATGCCATTGCGCAGATAGTCCTCACCGCTCCCGTCTCGGCAGAGCACTACCTTGCCTACCGCGTCCAGGTCGTCGAAATCGTCGTGGCTGCAAGTGTTGGCCCAGACCACCGGCCCTTCCGCCTGACCCTCACCGCCGTAATGGCCGACGAGGGTAGTGAAGTCCTGGCGGAAACGGTAGGCGCTGTGCGTTGCGCCGTCCGGCCCGATCTTTGCCAGGGTCGGCGCTTCGTCCAGGGCGACGAAGTAGTCGAGGGGAAACTCCTGGAAGTAGCCGCCGTCGTCTCCGGCCGGCTGCAGGTCGTAGGCAGCGAAGAGACGGGCGATGTAGTCGGCGGCGGCGCGACCACCCTCCGTGCCGGCACGGCGTCCAAGATATGCAGGATCGGCCAGCTCAGTTATGTGGTCGAAGGCCACCTCTTCGTCAAAACTCATAGCCACGGCCCAGAGATCGCCCGAGCGCACGGCAGCCCCCGGTTCCCGCAGCAGCGGATGAGTGACAGGTGTAGCCAAGGGCAACGCGGCAGGAGTCTCCCGTACAGCGCGGGCGGTGGCCGTCGCTCTGGCCCGCACCGTGGCTCGAGGCGCCGGTCCCACCACCATGGAGGGCCCTTGAAGCCGCATCCACCAGAAGCCCAGCGCCCCCGACCAGAGGAGCAGCAGCGCCCAGGTGGTCACCAGGGCCGTATGGGAGCGCACCCAGGCGGTGACTGGGCGAGGGGCCCTGGGCTCTAGGAGTTGCTCCTGGTCAACGTGGGCTACTTCATGCGGCCGGAGCCTGCCGTAGGTAAGCACCCGCCATACCCATTCGACCGGTCCGTATTGGAACCGTTCTAGCCACCAACCGCTCAGGCGGACTTGGGCCAGGTAGATAACGATAGTGAGCCCCAGGCCAAACAGCGGGCCGAATTCGCCGTACAGCCCCAGACCATAACCGTAGAATATCAAGGTGCACACTACGGACTGGAGCAGGTAGTTGGTCAGAGCCATGCGGCCAACGCTTGCCAGCGGCGCCAGCCGCTCATGCCAGATCTCCTTCTGCGCCAGGAGAATGACGACTGAAACGTAGAAGAGCATCAAGGCTGGCGCGCCAATCGTCCGAGCGCCGCGTGTGATCAGCCGGTAGACCTCCGCCGGCGCCCAATCTGGATTAAGGAGAGTATAAATGTAGATGCCGTTGAAAACCAGACCAATCACCAGCCCGATCCACATGACCTTGCGGATCAGCGGCAGGTGCTCCCCGGCGTCGTGGAAGATCCTGCGCTTGCCAACGTACAGGCCCAGCAGGAACATCCCGAAGATGTTGCCGAAGGTGTAGATGAAATAGGAACGGCGTGCTAGGGTGTCTTGTATCCGGAGACGGGTGATTTCCTTGTAGGTGCCGGTGGCGTACAGGCTCTCTGGATAGGTGCGCGAGCGGAGGAAGTCAGTGATGTTCTCATACCAGCCCCTGACGCTGTCCATCGCTTCGCCAGGCACGGTCAGCACGATGGACAAGAGCAGCGCCAGCCCAACCAGCACCAGAAGCAGTTTCCTAGGGCCCTTGGCGGGGCTCTTGCGGAGCGCCAACAGCAAGAAGCCGTATGTGGCGTACGTGACCAGGATGTCCCCCGTCCAGATGAAGAAGCCATGCAGTGTACCAAAGACCAGGAGAATGAGTAGTCGCCGCAGATAGACAGGGACAAAGCTGGTTCCCCGTGCCTCCGCCCGCAGCATCTGCACGGCCATGCCCCAGCCAAACAGCAGCGAGAACAGCGAGTAGAACTTGGCTTCCACCAGGAACCGGATCACGGCCACCAGGATGCGGTCAAAGCCGGCCAGCTCTTGCGGGCTGTATGTTTGCCCGCTGTAGCTGAACATGTTGGCGATCAGGATGCCCAGCACAGCGAGGCCGCTCAGGATGTCCACGAATTCGACACGTTCGTGGGATTGAACGGGGACTGCTCTCGATGGTTGCTCTGTGGAAACAGGTCTAGGCTCGGACATTGCTCTTACCGTAAGCTCTTCAGGATGAGATCTTTCGATGAACTCAGGACAGGCTCGGTCGGGAGACCTCGCCCATCATAGAACGCCATTAATCGCCAATCGCCGCCAGCAGCCAGAGGGGGTAAAAGTACCGCCCCAGCCCCTCGTGCAGCACCGCCGGCGCCTGCCCTCCCAGGTCAACGACGTAGAGCTGCCCGGAGGGGCTCTCGCCCTCTTCGTCGTTCAAGGCGAAGGCCAACCGCTGCCCGTCGGACGACCAGGCCATCTGTCTCACCAGCCCTGCCAATCTCTCATCCACTTGCCAGAGGTCGCCGCCATCCGGCTGCACCACGTAAGCATCCATCTCCACCGCAGGCGTGTTCTGGCTGCCGCCTCGCGCCACGATGAAGGCGATGTGCTCGCCATCGGGCGACCAGCGGGCCCAGGGGACCGTGCTACCGTCCCCGGCGAACAGTTCCAGCGGTTCGCCTCCCTCCCGCCCCACGAGGTAAAGCCCCATGCTCCACCAGTCCGTGCCTGCCAGGCCGAGCAGCCACTCTCCATCGGGCGACCAGGCCAGGTAGTTGATGGCGCCTTGGCGCATTCCAGGGTCAGGGGCCAAATCCACTTCCCGCCCCGCGGCGACGTCCCACGAGACCAGTTCAAGGCCGCTGCTGAATTCCCTGTGCGCTGTAGTCAACTGCATGCTATCGGGCGACCAGGCCGCCAGCCAAGCCGCGGAGAGAGGCAACACCTGCGGCACTCCTCCTTCCGCCGGCAGCAGCGTTAGCCTCGGCTGACGGCTCGCACCCATCCCCACCACGGCCAGCCATTGGCCGTCGGGCGACCAGGCCAGCGGCGTCCAGATCATCACCGGCTCGATGCGCTTCTCGACGTTGCCCTCGGCTGCGCTGACGACGTAGAGCACAGCCTGCAGGTCGCCGCTGAGCTCTTCCCCCTGAGGCGGTTCGTGGCTCACGAAAGCCAGATGCTGGCCATCGGGCGAGGCGGATGGCCAGGTGAGCCACCAGCCCTCGGAAGCGGCGAAAAGCTCATTGAGCTGCCCGCTGCGCAGGTCGAGCGTCACCAAGCGCATGGCCTCAGTCGGCCCCTGGACGAAAGCCAGCCGCTGCTCGTCTCCACTGTCGATGATGCTCAAGGGAGTTGGTCCGAAGAAGCGGACGTTCTCCGCCAGGCGCGTGGCCTCGCCTCCTGCCGCCGGTATCGCCCAAAGGTCAGTTTCCTCCTGCCCTGCGACTGCGGCGAGGAAGAGGATGCGTTCGCCAGCAGCGGCAGCGGGCGCGGGCGTCTCCTGAGGTGGTCTTTCGGACACGGCGATCTGGTGCGGTCTGTCTTGCACAGCCTGGCGCAACCGTTCCAGGGTGCCTGCCTGACGCACCAGGAGCGCGGTCGCACTCGCCAATGCTAGAACCATCAGGCCGGTGATGGCCCACATCACTTTGTCGCTGGTCTTTGACACCGTACTTCTGCCTCAGTCCACCAATCTACCAATCTACCAGTTTCCCAATCTACCACGCGGCTTCCCGACTGACCGTGATCAGCGCCAGGTTGATCATCTCGCCAGCAGCCTGCAGTTTGCCTCGATCAATCAGCGTATCTCGCCGCGGATCCACCTCGCTATTGGCCCAGCGCACAACCACTGCCGGCCTGCGCGTGCTCACAATCTGCTGATAGCGGTGTGAGTCAACAGCTCCCTGCCGGACAGGGATGTCCAGCCGCTGGGCACTGTCGTTCAGCAGGTTGCGAACGCGGCGTGGCTCATGGATGATCTCCAGCACATCATCGCCCGCACCCAGACGGTCGAGTTGGATCACAGCTACCGTGTTCAGTAGCGAGAGGCCGCCGCTGTAGCCTTCGAAGTAGGACTGAGCACCGGAGCGGGTTAGCTCGCCCCCGCCCCAGGCGGCAAAAAGCACCGTACGACGCGGCTCGTAGCCAGCCTCGTGCCACAGCCGGGCGATTTCCAACATCGTGGCTATCCCCGAAGCACCATCATTGACCGCTGCGTAGAGCGTGCCGTCGGGATCAGTGCCCAGCCCATCGTAGTGGGCAGAGACGATGATCATTTGCTCGTCCAGCACCACATCCTGTCCCGGCCAGTAGCCCAGCACACTGCGCAGTTTCTGCCTGCGCGGTTCAGATAGAGCCACGTGCAACCGAGCGTGGCATATCAGTTCCTCCACGAACCACTCCTCACTTCGGGCCAAGCCTAGCGTTTCCAGCCGCTCCCGCACGGCGGCCACGCTGAGGCCATCCGTCTGAAGAAAGCTGTCGGCCACTTCGTTGGTGATGGCCAAGACAGGCAGCGTGGGCTTGCGCAGGTAGTCCTGTTCGACATAGGCAAGCTGGACGTGTGAACGGACGTCATGTGGATCGTCGACCACGAGCAACACCCCAGCCGCGCCGCGGATCATGGCCTCGGTGGTGAAACCGGGCGGGGCATTATCCTCCAGCACCAGCGCGATGCGCCCCTGCAGATCCATGCCCCTGAACGCTTCCCAGGACCAACTGCGTCGATGGGGACTGAAGCCGATCAGGGTCAGTGGCGCTTCGGTGTGTCCGCTGCCACCATGTCCGTCAATACGGAAGCCGAACTCGATCTGGTGCTGGAACTGCTGCATAGACCCGTTGGCGGCCAGCAGAACTAGCTCGGGCTGCTCCACGGGCTCCACCCAGCGGGTGTCGAAACTGTAGAAGTAGGTCAAGCCACTGCCGCCTGTCTGCAGGCCATACTCCTTGAATTTGGCCGCGATGTACTCGGCAGCCGCTTTGCCGCCCTCACTGCCCGCCCGTCGTCCCTCCATCTCGCCAAGGGCGCGCACATGTTCCATCGCTCGCTCAACGTCGAATGTCTCCGCCAGACGAGTGTACGAGGGTGCCGGCCCCACATTGTTCACGATATACACCGTGGCGGCCGTGACCACGCCCACGATCACCAGCATGCGTTTGGAGAGCAGGAAAGCCGTGTTCACTGCTGCTCGCTCGACGAGACGGCGCAGCCCCTCTCCCAGGGCGTTGAAGCCTACCACGGCGACGAAGAAGGCCATGGCCGGATAGAAGACCATCCACGGCTTGGCCCGCGCCCAGAGGCGAGAATCGGCCATCATCGCCCCCCATTCGGGGATATCGGGGATGGTCACCAGCCGTTCGAAACTGCTTTCCTGACGCGTGCCGCCGCCCATGAACACACCGATGAAACCCAGCTCGCCCAGCACCATCAGCACTGCGCCCATTTCCAGCAAGGCTAAAATGATGAGCTGGGGCAGGATGTTGGGCAGGATGTGGCGCACGGCGATGCTCACGCCCCGCAGTCCAACCGCCCGTGCGCCCTCGATGAAAGGGCGCTGGCGCAGTATCAGGAACTCGCTGCGGATGTACTGGGCGATCTCGCCCCAGCCGAGGAGACAGAGGGCGAGGATGAAGACGTTGATACCGCGGCGGATGTCCAGGGCGAAGATGAGAATCATGCCCGTGAGGAGCATGGGCAACGAGGTGGTGACGCCGACGGCTCCCATGATCGTTCGGTCGGCCAGAGAGCCCTCGTTCCAGCCGGCGATGGTTCCCAGGACCAGCCCCAGGATAAGCCGGGCCATGGTGATGAAGGTGCAGGCGACCAGCGTGTTGCGCGTGCCATAGAGCAGCAGGCTGAGAATGTCCCGCCCCCACTGGTCTGAGCCTAGCGGCTGCTCCTCGGAAGGCGGCCAGGGAGGCGAGGTCAGTTCGCCGTCCACCAGTAGCAGGCCGCGAGTGCCCACGAGATAGGGGTTCTCTGGCGCCCACAGCGGCCCGAACAGGACGATGGAGAACAGCGAGGCGACGATGAGCGCGCCGATCACCAGCGGCAGGTTGAGGAACACGGAACGAGCTCGCAGCCGGCCGCGGCGTATCTGCTGCTTTTGCTGGTTCGGGTTTTGGGTTTCAGGGTTCGGGTTCGAAGAAGGCCACCTCAGACCCTTCAGCCCCTTCATTTTCGTTGTTTCCTTCATTGCCTTCGTCGTTTCCCTCTTGCCATCCATCAGCCATCCACGAATCTGCTCCTCTTGGCCTCACTCCCGCAGTCTGGGGTCAATGAAACGGTAGGCGATGTCCAGTAGCAGGTTGATGCCCAGGAAGGTCAACCCCAGCGCCAAGGCCAGAGTGACGACGACATTGGTCTGGCCGGCGCGGATAGCTTCCAGCAAGCGGTTCCCCAGACCGGGCCAGTCGAAGAAGAACTCCACTACGGGCAGGCTACCCAAGGAGAAGCGTAGCGAGATACCGGCGGCGGTGAGCACTGGCACGGCCGCGTTGCGCAGAGCGTGCCCGTTGAGCACTTGGCGCAGTCTCAACCCCTTGGCCCAGGCGGTGCGGATGTAATCCTCCCTCAGCACGGTGGACAGGGTGATGAAGGCCACGCGGGTGATGTAGGCCAGCGGGCGGGCGGCCAACACCAGCGATGGAAAGAGCATGTGCCGCCAGTCCCAGCCGAAGCCGGCGGTGAACGCCAGGCGGAACTGGAACATCTGTAGACTCTTGATGTTGGCGATCTGCAGCAACATGGCGGCGAAGAAGGTGGGCGTGGAGATGCCCAGCACTGTTAGAGTGAGTAGCAGAAAGGAAAACGGGGAATGCTGGTGCAGGGCAGCCAGCGTGCCGGCAATCAGGCCAAGAACGAGGGCCAGCAGCAGCGACGCGCCCAGCAGCCCCAGGCTCTTGGGGTAGGTCTCGCGCAGGATCTCCCGCACTTCAACATTGCGCCTGCCCTGTCGTACGATGCCGAAGTCGCCGTGCACTGCCTGCTCGACGTATTGTCGGGTCTCGCGGACAGCGGCGCGGGCGTGGCGGAGCATCTGGTAGTTGGGCATGGCGACAGATGAGTTGCGCGCCATGCGCATGCCCATGAAGACGAAGAAAACGATGGCCAGGGCGACAATGATTATGAAGGCCAGACGGCGAGCGATGAAACGAAACATGGTTGGGTGGTTAGATGGTCCTCAATCACGTAGTCGGATAGCCTGCGATGGGCGATGTGTGTTGCGTGCGGACGGCTGTCTGTTACACTGTTGACAAGGACGAAAGGTTCGATATGTAGGCGGCTCCATACCAGACTACCAATCTATGACTCCTCTGAAAAAAACCCAAGATCAGCGGATCAAGCGGATTGAGCAGATCTTGTTTCATATTCATCCGCTTCATCTGCTTAATCCGCTGATGGCCTTTGGTCTTTTTCAGCAGAGTCGTGATTGTTTCTATTGAACCTAGCGCAATTCGTGGCATTCGTGTTCAGGGGTTGACCGGTAGTGAATCGTCCATGTCCACTCGGTCACTTGACAATATCGTGCTGACGTTGTATTCTGTGGGTTATTGACGATCAGGCCTCGAATGCAGTTCCCACCGATGCAAGGAGACCCAATGATGCGCTTCTGGGCTGACTTACTGACTGCTTCACGGTTGATTCTCTCGGCTGTTATCTTGCGCTTGGGCTTCACCGCCGGCGCCGGTGCCTTGGACACCGTGACCCTGTGCATCCTGCTCGGCTGGACCACCGACACGATGGACGGCCATGTTGCCCGGCGCGACCGCAGCGGTCGCCAGACTTGGCTCAGCCGCAATGACGTGACCGTAGACACCATCTTTGTGGTCTCTGGCCTGCTCTACCTGGCGCTGGCTGGGTTCGTCCCCTGGGGGCTCTCTCTGGCTTACCTCTCCATTGGCGGGCTCTTGTTGCTCCTCTTCCGCGCCCGCTCGCTGGTCATCGCCCTGGAAGCGCCATTGGCTATTCTGCCCGCCATCGTCGCCTTCGCCGAGAGACCACCATTGGGCTGGGCTTTCGTCGGCTGGGCTGGCGTCGCCTTCCTCTTCGACCGCCGCCGCTTCTTCTTCCGGCTGCGCCTCTTCGGCAGCGGCTGGCGGCAGGCGCTGCGCCGTTCGTCTGCTCCCGCTCCGCCAGCTTCTCTCCAGTCTCAGACCACCCAGGACAGCGAAGGCGAGCCGTAGAAGTGTAACCGGAACGGCCCGGCGCGGATTCGAGGGGTAACCGCTATTCTGCATGCATCACGTGCCGCGTGTCGCGTGTTCCGTACAGCGCCTCCTTTGCAGCCGCTTGCGGAAGTTGGCCAGCCGGGCGAAATGCAGAAGCTGATCGATACGCTCCTTCCGCTCCCGCCCTCGCACGGCGAAGACATCCGCGAAGAAGCCCAGATCCTCCATACCGCAGCATCGTAGCACTGACAGGAGAGCCTGTTGAACCACGCGGCGAAAAGCAAGAGCGGAGCGCCAGATATCTGACGCCCCGCTCCGTTTGTTTCACAAGTGGTAGAATCTACCAGCGATCTCGACGGCCGCCACCGCCGCCACCGCCGCCGCCAGAGTCCCGTGACTGCTCTCGACGCGGCCGTGCCTCCGCCACCGTGATCTCCCGACCGTCCAGCGTGTTGCCGTTGAACTCACTGATGGCCTTCTCGGCCTCAGCTACTGTCGACATTTCTACGAAGCCAAAGCCCTTCGACCGGCCTGTGTAACGGTCGCGAATCGCCTCCGCCGACACCACCGTGCCCGCGGTGCTGAACAGCTCGCGCAACCCATCGTCCGTCGTGTCGTAGGATAGGCCACCGACGTAAAGTCTCTTATTCATCTATCATTCCTCCCTTTCGTGTTGCTGATTGCTGATCGTTGTGGGTGACAACCTCGGTCTACGCAGCCCGACAGTTGTTACCAGTCTAGTTTGGTCACTTCGGCGGCCTGAAGGCCCTTCGGGCCCTGATTGACGACGAACTCTACGCGTTCGCCCTCTTCCAGGTTGCGAAAGCCACTGCCCTGGATCTCAGAGTAGTGGACAAACACATCCGGCCCATCCTCCCGTGCGATGAAGCCATAGCCCTTGGATGCGTTGAACCACTTGACCGTGCCCTGAATGCGCTCGCTCATGTGCGTACCTCTTCCCCTTCCCTTCCAAAATCTGTAGGCGAGGGCGGACCTGCCACGGTCAATAACAAACCGCCGCCAGGCCTGGTAAAGCTAGGACCTGACGGCGATGAATCACACCCGGACAGACGCTTCCCTTCAACCTGCACACGCACTATAACACAGACACAAGTACTTGTCAAATCCGCCACTCCAGGTGTTTGCCGGAGCGGACAGAGGCCAGTATTAGTATCGCCATCTGTGTGCGATGCGCCTACCGTTCCTCGTCCAATGACTGCCCCAGGCTGCGCATCCCGCGCAGGAAGCTGGGCACTGTCTCGTTCGGAAAGCGAGGCCAGGTCACGATCAGCGCCAGGATAAGCCAGGCCACGGCGATAACACCCTGCAGCAACGCATGGCGCAGCGCCATGTAGAGCATCAGGCCATAGGGGATAGCCTGAACGGCCCAGCCAATGTGGACTGAGCGGAAGTACCATAGGAGCGCGACAGAGACTGCCAAGTAGGCCATCCCTGCCCAAAGGGGGACGAAGCCGGCGATGGTCAGGTAGCCCAACACGCTGGTAGCTACGCTCATGTCGGCCTGCAGATCGAGCGTGCCCACCCAGGTCTGCCGCCCTGACCGATCGCGCCGGGCAAGCGGCCCATCCAGCAGGTCTGTGGCCCAGGCGAAGATGAGAACCGTCGCCGCGGCCGGCAACGACTCGTTACCGCCGGTCACGCCCAATCAGAGAATCAATAAGGCCAGAAGAAAGCGCGAAACGGTGAGCGTATCGGCGATGGTCTTGACTCGAATCATGTGGTTCCTCCTCTCTGCTGTTTGGTTACGGCTGGGCTGAAGTGAAGTAGCTCGCAAGCATCATAGCAAAAAGCGCAGGTTCTGTCAAGAGGGAATGAGAGGCACGGGCTGCACATCCGGCGTGGAACGGAATACGGACATCCGATCACCATTCACCGACAGGGATCGCAGGCAGGTAGAGGTACGAGGGAATGCAACGGGTCTCGTCGCCCAGAGCGGCGTCGAGAAGCTGCCATTCGGCGAGGAAAGCCTGGGCCAGCGGGCGGCTGTGAATGATGAGCAAGTTCTCATCGTTCTTGTCCACTGCCGAACTGGTCCAGTTGAAGGAGCCTAACACCACGCGCGGATCATCGCCATCCGCATCTATGACCATCATCTTGTGGTGCATCTTGCCACCGAAGTTCTCGATCTTTGTGGACACGCCCGCCAGGCAAAGCTGACTGACCTGTGAGTAGCTGCTGGTCGTCATCAACCAGTCCCAGACACCCTCGACCAGCACGCCTGCCTGGTGCCGTTCTAGCAAGGCAGCGGTCAGATCGCGGGAGGTGAAGCTGAAGATGGCGAAGCGAATGCTCTCCTCTGCCTGGGTCACGGCGCTCAGCAGCGCCTCGTCCGGATCATCGGTGGGGCTGAAGTAGCTCTTCACCGTCTGGCCGGCGAAGCGGAAACGATGGGTCGTGTTGTCCTCCTTGTCCTTGCCGAAGCGTTGCCCATCCCACATCTCCAGGAATTCCGCCTGATAGGTGAGGGCCAGGTGAGGGGAATCGACAAGCACTGAATCGTTGTGATTGTAAGTGAAGCCGGTGTCGGTCATGTTCGTGGAGCCCGTCCAGACCCAGCGCCCATCTACGATGAAGAACTTGTTGTGCATGATGCCTGATTTGCCGTCAGGGATGAGCCAGATGCCCACTGCCTCCAGCGCCTGGAAGTGGGGACGGTAGCGGTCCTCGGCATAGGCGCCGTCGTCGCAGACCAAACGCACCCGCACGCCGCGGTTGTGGGCAGCGATGAGTGCATCGCGCACGCTGACCCGATCGACGCCGTACAACGCACCATCAATGGACTCGCCAGCATTAGCCAACAGCGTCAGCAGGGCCTGTTCCATGATCGTGGGCTCTGGGGAAGGACCCTCAGCGGCGACGTTGTCAGTGAAGTAAGGTGTGATGTCCGTAGGCCCGAAGTCGGGAGTCTCACCGACGCTGTTCTCGGGCAAGCCGTCGGTCGGACCGGTCTGCCAGCTTGTGGGCCAGGTGCCCGGCCAGTCGAGAGCCACGCGCTGCATCGTGGCGTGACTCTCCCGGTCGCCAGCGTACCAGCGATCTACAGCGTCCACCAGCAGCCCATCCTCGTCCCGCAGGAGCAGCGTCTCGCCATCGTTGGACAGCACGCCGGCGTAAACAAGCTCGGCGGCCACGCCGGGCACAGCCTCATCGTTGCTCCGCTCCAGCAGGAAGTAGCCCCCGGCAGAGATGGCGCCGTTGAGCGCGATGGTGGGCGAGCCGTCGGCGGCAGTCAGCGTCCAGCCTTCCAGCGAGATGACGCGGCTGGTGGTATTGCGCAACTCGATCCATTCGGCATTGGCCGACGCGGTGGAGCCCATCCAGGCCATCTCGTTGAGCACCACGCGACGCAGCGCAGCCTGGGGAGCAATCGGCTTCGCCCAGATCGAGACGATGGGCAGAGCCAACAGTGGGGCCAGCAGCAGCAAGTGCCAGCGTCCACCACAGACCCGCTTTCTCGCTCCCCAGAACCATCGTCGAGACGTCAGTGCAAACTTCATCGTCTTCACATCTCCCCCCCTCGTGATTCGCTTGATGCCGCATGCGCCGTGTCACGACGAAGTCTACAATCTGCTCACTCTCTCATCTGCCTTCCGGTCAGCGTCAGAAACACGTCTTCCAGCGTCGGCTGCTCTGTGCGCAGGTTGCGGAAGCGGATTCCGGCTGACTCCAGCCCGTTCACCACCCGGCAGGCGAACCGCTTGCCTTGTCCATAGGCCACCACTCGCTCACCGTCCTGCTCCACCTGGGGTACGCCGGGAACCGCCATGCTAGGTGGATGAGGGAGACGAGGCGAAGTACTCAGTCGCTGCTTCTTGCAGCAGTACCCAGAACGTGTAGATGCCAATGATTGTCCCCAGGGGGAAGTTCACCAGGCCCAGGAAGCCCACGACCATGGCCAGGATGCGACCCCAGGCCCTTCGCCGCAGCAGTCCATATCCGGCCACAATGCCTGGTATGCCCAGGACCACGAGTAGCGCGCCAACGGTGGTCCCGACGATGCCGAGTATCGTGGTGGCCTCCGGATCACCTGTGGCAGCACCGATGCCCCATAGCAAGGCGAAGACGAAGCAGCCTAGCAAGAACATGATGGCGTTGCCCACGATGTGCAGCCAACCCAGGACGGTGACGTGCTGCTGCAACTGTTGTTCGTTCAACTGATTCATTCTGTACCTCCAGTTTCTAGTAGTTGATGTTCGGTGCTCAGATATGCACCCACAAGATCAACAGATTGGTCAGCGGACCTGGCTTGATCATACCTCATCTATTGACTGGGTTCTTGACCAGAGCCTCCTGACATCCTGACATCCAGTGCTGGTCACGAGTCTCCTCTGATGATAGTCTGGCAGGCTGCTCTTTCCTGGCCCGTCTTGCGGGCGAGAGGGGGCGGCCCGACCCGCTCCCCCACGCCTGACCAAAGGAGGAGACGCAAGTTCCCGACTGTTTGTGTCTTTGTCACTTATCCACTTGGCTACGCCTTGCTGACTCTGGGAAACCCTGCCGACGGGGCCACTGGCGATCTCGCCACACGCTCCAACCGCCGGCCCAGAGCCACCAACAGCCAGCCTAGCCCCGACAGAGGCTTGCAGGCATGGAAACCCAGCCAGCCTCGCTGATCCACCCCTGCCCGCTGCAGCATGTGACGCATCTCGGCCTTTCGCTGGCAATCCCGCAGCCGTTGCTCAGCGAGGCGTTGCGCCAGGTAATAGTTCGGAACGTACATCTCAGCACCTCCTGATCCTCTAACCAACTGATTCTCGAGCCAAGTCACTTCAAGATGCAACTCACTTGATCTGCTCCATGTTCGACTGTTTGCTTGACCGAATCGCGCTTCAAAACGGCCTGATTCCACAACCGAAGTGCGTTGCACCTGAGCCAACCTGAGTAGTTGCTCAGGTATCATCTTGTACGATCTCTGCCTACAGTGTAGCACAAACGACACGCTGGCGCATCGGCCATCTGGGTGATTTCGCTATTGGCCAGGTGGCTAATCTTCCTCTTGGCCTGATGGCCAATGGGCTGCACGTCCCTGGGTGCGACGTCATCACCTGCCAGGCGGGCCTTGGCTGTGGATCCAATACGATGTGCCCGCGTTTGCTCACTCGGAAGCGGCCAAGAGCAATGAACCAGTGCAGGTCGGATGCTCGGTGTTGATCTGCTCTACACGGGTGCGTTCTTTGACAATAGCTTTCCATTGCTTTCTATTGCTTTCCTTTAACTTGACAGGACTTGCGATTTCTGCTATAGTGGCAGAGGTTCCGAAACGATCGCAACCTCAGTCACTGGAGAGCACACGATGGTTTCCCTTGGCCTCCTCGAACGACAACAGGCAATCCTCACGCTGCTCCAGCAGCAGAAGCGCGTATCCGTTTCCGATCTGAGTAACCGCTTCGGCGTCTCCGCGGTGACCATCCGCTCTGACCTGGGCGAACTTGACCGGCGAGGGCTGCTGATCCGCACCCACGGTGGGGCTGTGCTGCTGGAGCTCATCATCGAGCCGGAGCCCGCCTTTGCCCAGCGGCGGCTAGCCCACAGGGAGGAGAAGCAACGCATTGGGGCAGCGGCGGCCGCGCTGGTGCATGACGGCGAAGCCATCGCCCTGGATGCCAGCACCTCCGCCCTGGCCGTGGCCGAGCAGATCAAGAAGCGACGGGAACTGACAGTCATCACCAGCGGATTGATGACGGCCATTGAGCTGGCCGATGCGCCAGGCGTTTCGGTGGTTATGCCCGGTGGCATAGTGCGCAGCGAGGCATTTTCCCTGGTAGGTAGGATGGGCCACGACATGCTGGCCGAACTCAACATCAGCAAAGGGTTCTTTGGAGCCCGTGGGTTGACGGTCGACGAGGGGTTGACTGACGTGGATAACTTTGAGGTGCAGATGAAGCGAGCCCTGGTAGCCGCCTGCAAAGAGGTGATCGCAGTGGTCGACTCCAGCAAATGGGGGCACGTGGCCGTCGGCTCTTTTGCTTCCACGGAGAGCCTCCGTCGCGTGATCACGGACGAAGGCGCCCCCGCAGCGATGGTCGAGGCGCTACGAGACCGAGGAATAGAGGTGATCTCGGTGTAAGCGTCCAGCGCTTCGCGGTCGCAAACATGGGGAGGCACCTCACCGCCTAGCACAATCTCGATGCCAGCATCAATCGCGTAGCGGCGTGGGTCATTGGCACGCGCAACGCGCTGCGGGCACTGTTGCTGGCGCTGCTGGAGCCCATTGACCAGATGCGTGAATTGGAGGTCGCCGGCGATTATACAGCGCCGGTTGTGCTGCCGCAGTCGGGAGTGCAACTCCCTCCCAGCAGGAGTGCAACCTCCTCCCGGCAGAAGCGGCACAAAAAAAGCGAGAAGCCTTCCGTTCCTTCCGCTTCTCCGCTGACAAAACGTCAGAAGCATCATCCTTGGACAGAACCTATGCAACCCAACGACATCTTGCAACAACTCATCGCCATGTCCCGCCGCCTGGGCGACCCGACGAACGACTACGTCATCTTGGGTGAGGGCAACACTTCGGCCCGGGCCGACGAGGAGACCTTCTGGGTCAAGGCTAGCGGTGTGTACCTTCCGGGTATCGAAGCCTCCGGCTTCGTGCATGTGCGCTTCGAGCCCGTGCTGGCCATGCTCGATGGCCCCGATCTGGCCGACGAGGAGGTCAAGCAAAAGTTGAGCGCGGCCAAGGTTAGTGCGCAAGTCCAGGAACGGCCCTCTGTGGAAACGGTGCTGCATGCGTTGGCTCTGGACCTGCCCGGCATCAACTTCGCGGGCCACACCCACCCCACGGCCATCAACGCGCTGACCTGCTCCGTCGGCTTCGAGGAAGCGGTCAGCGGCCGGCTCTTCCCCGACGAAGTTGTGATCTGTGGCCCGGCTCCAGCCATCGTCCCCTACACTGATCCGGGGCTTCCC
>CAZPMV010000001.1:4275-9333 GCA_964587335.1 uncultured Anaerolineales bacterium | reverse complement strand
CGGCAGGAATAAGAATTTGAACGAACGGTTTGCAGACCTGGAAGCGCAACTGAATGATTTTGATCCTACTGTCCGTGCCAGTGCCTTGGCAGAACTGATCTCGTTGGCAGAACAAGGCGTCATTCCGGTGGAACCGGTATCCGACGTGGCCAACATGCACTGCCACACCTTCTTCTCCTTCAATGCCTACGGCTACTCGCCTACGGCACTGGCCTGGCTGGCCAAGCGGCGTGGCTTCAAGCTGATGGGCATCGTGGACTTCGACGTACTGGATGGTGCAGACGAATTCCTCGACGGTTGCGAAGCGGTGGGAGTGCGTGGCAGTACAGGGATCGAGACGAGGGTGTTTCTGCCCGAATTCATCACCCGTGAGATCAACGCGCCTGGCGAGCCAGGCATCTACTACCACATGGGCATTGGCTTTACATCCACTCAAGCGCCCGAACCGGCCGCCGGCATCCTGGCCGATATGCGCCAGCGGGCGAGCCAGCGCAACCGGCGTGTGGCAGACAGGGTCAATGCTTACCTGTCGCCGGTCACGATTGATTACGAACGCGACGTGTTGCCCCTTACGCCTTCGGGAAACGCCACCGAGCGCCACATGGTCGTGGCCTACCTGAGCACAGCCAAGCGTTTGGTGTCCGACCCGGTTCAGTTCTGGGCCAACAAGCTACACCTTGAGCTCGGCCAGGCGGCAGCGCTTATGCGCGACGGCCCCAAGTTCCAGAGCCTGGTCCGCAAGAAGCTGATGAAGCGGGGCGGCGTAGGCTACGTTCGACCTGACCACCAGAGTTTTCCCACGGTGGATCAGTTTCACCAGATGATTGCAGCCTGCGGTGCGCTGCCCTGTGCCACCTGGCTGGACGGCACCTCCGAAGGCGAACAGGACATGGAGGAGTTGCTGCATCTCCTGATCGGCAAGGGAGCGGCCGCGCTGAATATCGTTCCCGACCGCAACTGGAACATCGCCGACCCGGAGATTCGCCGGATCAAGCTGCAGAAGTTGTACGATGTCGTTGATTTGGCCCAGGAGTTGTCGCTGCCACTAAACGTAGGGACAGAGATGAACAGCTTCGGACAAAAGCTGGTGGACGATTTCGACGTCCCAGAACTGGCGCCCATCCGCCAGACCTTCTTGGACGGCGCGCATTTCGTCTACGGCCACACCGTGATGCAGCGAACACTGGGGCTGGGCTACCAAAGTGAATGGGCACGATCTCACCTGTCGTCTCGTCGGGAGCGCAACGAATTCTACACCCGAATCGGCTACCAGGTGGCGCCGGGAGAGAAGGGGTTGGTCCAGTTGAAGCGGCTGAATCCGGCCATGGAGGCTGCCGAACTTCTATCGAAGCTGAGTGAATAGGCGAAGGAAACAAGCAGATAAGTACACAAGTAGACAAGTAGATAAGGGGGGGGCTGCGAGCATGGCCAGGGTACTGGAGGATAGGGTTGCCGTCATAACCGGCGCCGCCCAGGGATTAGGCGAGGCCATCGCCCACCGGTTGGCCCGCGAGGGAGCACATGTCGTCGTGGCCGACCTCAACTTCGACAAGGCGCAACAGGTAGCCGAGGCTGTTCGCCAGCAGACGGACCGCCGGGCCAGCGCCGTGCGGGCGGATGTCACCGATGAAGTCCAGGTGGAGGCTATGGTACAGTGGGCCGTGGACGAGTTTGGCCGCCTGGACATCATGGTGGCCAACGCCGGCATCGTCATTGCCGGGGAGATCTCCGAATTCCCGGCTGAGAAGTGGCGCAAAGTCATCGAGGTCAACCTGGTGGGTTACTTCCTCTGCGCCAAACACGCGGCGCAGGTGATGAAGCAGCAGCACAGCGGCGTGATCATCCAAATCAACTCCAAGTCGGGTAAGAAGGGAGGCTACAGGAACTCTGCCTATGCCACGGCCAAGTTCGGCGGCATTGGCCTGACCCAGAGCCTGGCCCTGGAATTGGCGGAATATGGCGTGCGGGTCAACGCCATCTGCCCTGGCAATCTGCTCGATTCGCCGCTGTGGGTGGACTCACTCTATGATCAATACGCCAAGAAGTGGGACATCGCCAAACAGGACGTGCGACCCATGTACGAGGCGAAGGTGCCTCTGGGACGGGGCTGCACCTACGACGACGTGACCAACGTGGTCGTTTTCCTGGCTTCGGATCAGGCCAGCTACATGACGGGCCAGGCGGTGAATGTCACGGGTGGGGAGGAGATGCGATGACTCAGACAGCTAACTTCCTTGCCTTCGACCTGGGCGCTTCCAGCGGGCGCGCAGTGCTGGGTATCTTCGACGGGGAACGGCTGCGGCTGGAGGAAGTGCACCGCTTTCCCAACGGCCCCGTGCGGTTGCTCGACAGCCTGCACTGGGACGTCCTGCGGCTCTTCGAGGAGATCAAATGCGGCCTGGCGAAGTGCGTCAAGACCTGCGGGGCGGACATCACCAGCCTGGGCCTCGACACCTGGGGCGTGGACTTCGCGCTGCTCGATGCGCGGGACGAGCTGCTGGGCAATCCCTACCACTACCGCGATGGCCGCACGAACGGGATGATGGAAGAAGCCTTCCGACGTGTGCCGCGGGAGGAGGTTTTCGAGTACACAGGCATCCAGTTTCTGCAGCTCAATAGCCTGTACCAACTGCTGGCCATGGCCGTGCAGAAGTCGCCGTTGCTGGATACGGCCCAGACCTTCCTCAACATGCCCGACCTGTTCAACTTCTGGCTGACGGGGCGCAAGGTCAGCGAGTTCACTATCGCCACCACCAGCCAGTGCTACGACCCCCGCGTCGGCGACTGGGCCTGGTCCATGCTGGAGAAGATGGGCCTGCCCACCCGCATCTTCGGTGAGATTGTGGACCCGGGCACGCAGCTCGGTCCGCTGCATCCTGCCGTGGCCGAGGAGACGGGCGCGGGGCCAGTGCCCGTGATCGCCATCGCCGGACATGATACCGGCTCGGCTGTGGCTGCGTTGCCAAAGCTTCGCGGTGAACATGCCTTCATCAGCTCAGGCACCTGGTCGATCCTGGGAGTGGAACTGGACGAGCCACTGATTACGCCGAAGACCCTGGCTTACAACTTCACCAACGAAGGGGGCGTGCAGTCTACCTTCCGCTTGATGAAAAACGTCATGGGGCTGTGGCTGGTGCAGGAGTGCCGCCGCGAGTGGACGCAGGCTGGCCCTGTGCACAGAAGGTGCTACAGGGCTGGCGAAGAGCTATCGTGGGACGAGTTGACCGGGCTAGCTGCCGAGGCGGAGCCTTTCGGGGGATTGGTTATGCCGGACGACCATCGTTTCCTTTCACCCGGCGGCATGCCGCAGAAGATCCAGAGCTATTGTGCAGAGACGGGCCAGGCCGTGCCGCAGAGCAAAGGGTCCATCGTGCGCTGCGTGTTGGAGAGCCTGGCGCTGACCTATCGCCGGCTGTTGGAACAGTTGGAAGATATGATGGACCGCCCGTACCCCAGCATTCACATCATCGGAGGTGGCTCAAAGAACCGGCTGCTGAACCAGCTCACTGCCGACGCCGCGGGAAAGGTGGTCATCGCCGGCCCAGCCGAAGCAACCTCCATCGGCAATATCCTCATGCAGGCGCTGGCGATGGGGTATATCGCCTCGCTGGACGAAGGACGCGACCTGGTGCGCCGCTCCTTCGAGGTCACCACCTACGAGCCAGGCGAACGGACAAGATGGGACAAGGCATACTCAAGGCATCTGGAGTTGATCAGGGAAACACGAGGCACGAAAGGAACGAAGGGAGACACGAAAGGAACGAAGGTATGAAGGACACACTTGCCCGCCATAAGCGAGGCGACGAACCGCTTCCAACCACCCAGTGGCTGCTGCCTCTATATGGCAAAGGCTTCGAGAACCTGGGGCGCGATGGCCAGTTGATCCAGGCTCCTGTGCCAGAGTACGGTCCCGATGAACTGCTGGCGCGCCACGATGCGGTAGGCCTTTGCTTCTCTGACACCAAAGTCATCCGCTATGGCGAAGACCACCCGCGCATCTACCGGGACATCCGGGACATGAAAGCCGATCCGGTGGTACTGGGCCACGAGGTGTCGATGACCATCGTCGGCGTAGGCGAGAACCTAAAGGGCCAGTATCACGTCGGCGAACGCTACATCATCCAGGCTGACATCCACTTGGGCGGCGTGGGCATGGCCTACGGCTACGAGATCCAGGGGGGGCTTTCGCAGTACAATGTGATTGACCAACGCGTCCTCAACGGCGACCACGGTAACTATCTGATCCCGGTCCAGCCAGACACCGGCTATGCTGAGAGCGCCCTGACCGAGCCATGGGCCTGCGTCATTGCCGCTTACCAACTGGAGTACCGCACCGGGCTCAAGCCGGGCGGCTTTACCTGGATCATTGGCGCTGGCGGTGACCAACCCTATACCATCAGCGCTGGCTTCGACGAGGAATCACACCCCGATCATCTATTGCTGTCGGATGCGCCTGCCGGTTTCAGCGACTGGCTCAGGACGCGAGCTGCGGCGTTGGGAGTTGAGGTCACCGAAGTAGACGACATCGCTGCTCCTCCCGTGGAGTTGGTGGATGACATCGTGCTGCTGGGCGCCGATGCCGATCTGATCGAGGCGGTCAGCCCTCGTTTGGCTAACTTCGGCATCCTGGCCATCGTGGCCGATGAGCCTCTCCCCCGCAAGGTAGAGATGGACGTCGGCAGAGTGCACTACAACCGTTGGGTCTGCATCGGCGGTACTGGCCCTGACATCGCCCGTATCTACGGCAAAAAGCCGGTCCGCTCCACGCTCAAGCCCCGGGGGCGAGCCTGGTTCGTCGGTGCAGGCGGGCCTATGGGCCGCATGCATGTACAGCGCGCTATCCAAGTCACTGATGGGCCTTCGACCATCGTCTGCACGGACATCAGTGGACCTCGCCTGGATGACCTTCATGCCACCTTCGCCGCTGAGGCGAAGGCTAAGGGCATCGAATTTGCCTGCCTCAATCCGCTGGACAAGGAGGAATACGCATCGGCCATGGCGGCTGCCGAAAGAAGGACACGAAAGGAACGAAAGAAGACACGAAAGGAACGAAAGAAG
>CAZPMV010000001.1:0-4175 GCA_964587335.1 uncultured Anaerolineales bacterium | reverse complement strand
GACACGAAAGGAACGAAAGAAGACACGAAAGGAACGAAAGAAGGAGGGCTTCGACGACATCATAGTGTTGGCGCCTGTACCCGCCGTCATCTCCGAGGCAGCCACCCACCTGGCCCCCCAAGGCGTGATGAACGTCTTCGCTGGCGTGCCTCGCGGGACGATGGCCGGTATAGATCTGAGCGACGCGTATCTGAAGGACGCGCGGGTCATCGGGCACTCGGCCTCAACCATTGACGACCTGCGACTGATGCTGAGGCAGGCAGAAACGGGCACGCTGTCGCCCAACCGGTCAGTGGCGGCCGTCGGTTCGCTCAGCGCAGCCCGCAGCGGGCTGCGGGCGGTGGAGGAGACCACCTTTCCCGGCAAGATCGTCATCTATCCCAATATCAAGGAATTCCCGCTCACGGCCCTGCCAGACCTGAAGGATAAGCTGCCCAGCGTCTATGCCAAACTGAAAGATGGCCAAGTGTGGACAGCCGAAGCCGAGCAAGAGTGGCTGCGTCGATTGCTGGAGTAAGGGGAGGTAGATGCGTAAGCGTGTAGTCATCTTCGGCGCCGGGAACGTCGGCCGTGGCTTCTTGGGCCAACTCTTCTCCGAGTCGGGCTACGAAGTGATTTTCGTGGACATTGACGAGCCGCTCATCGCCGCGCTCAATGAGCGTCGCTCCTACACTATCCGCCTGGTGGACAACGAGCAGACCAAGGAGGTCGTGGTCTCCCCTGTGCGGGCACTGCACGCCGAGGAAACCGAGGCAGTAGCCCAGGCGCTGGCCGAGGCTAGCCTCGCCGCCACAGCCGTCGGTGTGCGGGCGCTGCCACACATCGCCCCGCTCGTGGCCACGGGCATTGTCCGGCGGACGGCCCTATCGTAGTTAAGGGTCCCAGGTTCCAGGTCAACAAAGCTACAGAGCCAGCATCCTCTGAACTTGAAACCTTCGAACCTGCAACCTTGAACCCGCTGAACATCATCGTCTGCGAGAACGTGAAAAAGGCGGCCGCCACTTTCCGCCGCATGGTGGGTGAGCATCTGCCCGCGGACCATCAGCAGCACGTGCTAGAGAACGTCGGCTTCGTGGACACGGTCATCGCCCGCATGGTGCCGCCGCCCACGCCGGAGATGCGAGCGCAGGATCCCAGCCTCATCGTCGTTGAGCCATACAAGGAATTGCCGGTGGATCGGAGCGGCTTCGTCGGCCCTATTCCGGAGATCGTAGGCATGGAGCCGTGCGATAGAATCGCCCTCTACACCGATCGCAAGATCTATCTGCACAACTGCGGCCACGCCATGCTGGCCTACCTGGGCTATCAGCGCGGTCACGAGTATGGCTATCAGGCACTGGAGGACCCTGTCATCCGGCCACTGTTGAAGGTAATGCTGGCCGAATCGAAAGCGGGCATCATTGCCGCTCATGGTGTGGAGGCACAGTGGCTGGAACCGCATATCGCCGACATCATCCGTCGCATGGCCAACCGTGCCTTGGGCGACACCACCTTCCGACTGGCCCGCGATCCGCTGCGCAAGCTCGGCCCCGAAGATCGACTGGTCGGAGCGGCGCGCCTGGCCGAGCGGGCCGGTGTGGTCCCCAAGGCGCTGAGCTGGGGCATCGCCGCCGGTTACTGCTTCGACGACGGTGACGACTCACTGGCGATGTCGCTGCAGCAACGCATTGCTGCCGAAGGCGTGGACGCCGTGCTCGCCGATGTGAGCGGCATCGCACCAGACGAGCCATTGGCAGCCTTGGTGCGGGAACGCTACCGCAGGATACAACAGGGGGACTGGCCGTGATCGGGCGTGTCCCGAGACCGCACTGAAGTGAAGATTTCGTAGTAGCGACTTCCGTCGTTTGCAGTTGGACACAGCCACTGAAGTGGCTACTACGAACCTCTCGAACCAGCGTTGACAGAGTAGTGGAGGGAAAGCAAACACGAAAGGGGCGAAAAGATGTGAAACGCAGAACTGAGATTCTGGTTCTTGCCATTGCCTTCGCAAGCTACGTTCTCCTGGGCTTGCCGAGTGGGCTGCTGGGCGTAGCCTGGCCCTCCATTCGAGAGTCCTTTGGCCTCTCCCTCGATGCAATGGGAACAATGCTGACCACGGTGACCATCGGCCATATCCTGTCCAGCTTCAACCGCGGACGGCTCATCGCCCGTTTTGGCGCCGGAGCCCTTCTGATGATCGGCAGCATCTTGATGGGAGCAAGCATGCTGGGATATGTTATGGCCCCGAACTGGTGGAGCATGGTGGCCTTCGGGTTGCTGCTGGGACTGGGCTCTGGCACTACAGACGCCGGGCTGAACACGTACATCGCTGAGAACTATGAAGCCAGGCACATGAACTGGCTCCACGCTAGCTTTGGGATCGGTGTCACCATTGCCCCCGTGATTATGACAACCGTCCTTAACATGGGGCAATCCTGGCGCTGGGGCTACGCGCTTGTTGTGGTTCTGGAGGCGGTACTGGCAGCCTGCTACGCTCTCACACGAAAGCTCTGGCGGAGCGCGGAGCCAACTTCAGCTAGAGCAGATCCTGGCTTGCCGACAGGCAAAGCGCTCAGTCTGCACTCCCTGAAGCTGCCTATCGTGTGGCTGGGCATTGTCTTGTTCATCATGCACCCAGGTATTGAGACTGTGGCTGGGAACTGGGTCTACAGCCTTTTCACCGAGGCCCGTTCGGTGGCGGCGAACACGGCCAGCCTCTGGGTTAGCATCTACTGGGGCAGCCTCACGGTGGGCCGCCTGGTTCTGGGCAGCGTAGCCGATCGCCTCGGCGTGGACAGGCTGCTGCGCGTGTGCATAATCGGCATCCTGTTAGGATCTGTGCTGGTCTGGTGGAACGTGGCCGACCCCATTAGCTTCATGGGTCTGGCCTTGATAGGCTTCGGAGTGGCTCCGCTGTTCCCGTCGATGATATCCAGCACGCCCAGGTGGATGGGGACTGCACACGCGGCCAACGCCATCGGTTTTCAGGTCGCTGCTGCAGGCGTTGGCATCGCACTTCTGCCGGGCTTTGCAGGCATTCTGGCGCAGAAGCTGGGCCTTGAGATCATCGGCTCGTTCCTGGTCGGGGCCACCATCATCATGCTCCTGATGTACGAGGTTCTGGTTTACCATGGGGCACGCAGACCGCGAGAGAAGGCCACATTGTGATCGTCACCGTGACCCCCAACCCCGTGCTGGACCGTACACTGACGGTGCCGCGCATTGTTTTCAACGAGGTGACGCGAACCACAACGGTGCAGCTCGATTGGGGCGGCAAAGGGTTCAACGTCTCGCGGGCGCTGCAAGCGCTGGGCGTGGAGAGCGTGGCCATGGGCTTCATCGGTGGGGCGACGGGCCAGACGCTGGAGCGCGGCCTCGACGACCTAGGCATCGCCACCGATTTCGCCCACACCGCCGGCGAGACGCGCACCAATGTCGTCGTCCGCGAGGCAGACTCGGAACGGTACATCAAGGTGAACGAGGCAGGCCCCACGGTTCAAGCGGAGGAAGTGTTCGCGTTCTTCGAGCGGGTCATTGAGAAGGCGCGGCCCGGGGACATCTGGGTGCTTGCCGGCAGTCTGCCGCCGGGCGTGCCGGCCCACTTCTACGCCCAACTCATCGGGCTGCTGCGGCTACACAGGGTGAGAGTCTTCCTGGACAGCAGCGGCGAACCGCTGCGGCTGGGCTGCGCGGCCGCCCCCTACCTGGCCAAACCCAATGCCATCGAGGCGACCCAGGTGACAAAGATAGAGATCAGACCCCAAGGGGCTTTGGAGGCCGCCAAGCACTTCCTGCACCAGGGAATCGAGCTAGTGGCCCTGTCGCTGGGCGCCGACGGTCTGCTGCTGGCCTCGGAGGAACAGGCTGTGTGGGCCAGGCCGCCGGCAGTGGTGGCGCGCAACCCCACCGGTGCGGGCGATGCCTTGTTGGCTGGCATCATCTGGGCCTCGGTGCGCGGCATGCCCTTGGAGGAAATGGCCCGCTGGGGCGTGGCATCCGGCACAGTGTCTGCCAGCCGCAAGGGCGTCGCTGCGGGCACACGCGCTGAAGTGGAGGCGTTGTACGGGCAAGTGCAGACGACGTGCGAACTTGCTGGGTATTAGGTATTGGATACTGGATATTGGAGGATAGAGAGGCTTGTCTGAATCAACTCGCCGAGATGTTGACCTGCCGCCGCCGCTGATGACTTCGGAGCC